>JAICXS010000462.1 GCA_025934615.1 Nitrospiraceae bacterium | reverse complement strand
TAGTGGGGTGCCGGTCTGGCCGGGCTTCAGGTCGCATCGCGCGTCAAGCTTGATCGAGGCCTGGGTGCTGGAATCGATGCCAGCGACTTCGCAATGCGAGCCGTCACTCGATATCGAAATCTGCCCGAGCTCGATCACGGCATCGCCCGACTTGCTGCAACGGTCGTTGAAGTCTGCGCCGGGCCTCGCGTAGACGCCATCATGCGGTTGCCATTCGGCGCCTTCAACTTGCTTCCGCACCTTTCTTCGCATGGCCTCATCCGGTGTGACGTAAGGACAGTAAAGGTATTTGTGCGGCCGCTCGCCGAGCCGACCCATAAAAAAAGACTGGTCATCGATCTTACGGAGGACCATCGTGTCGATGGTGTCGATGGGCTTTCCAGATTTGATATAGTGGCATTTCTCACCAAGGCGGAGCGTAGTGGGACCAGCTTGAGTCATCTTCAGAATCTCACACTTGTACATTTCTTCCTGAAGGATACGCCTTTTCGAGAGTTCAATGTCGTGAATGGTAAGACTTTCGCATGAAACATTAGGGTCGGTTCCAGGGGTCCAAGCCATAAGGCCCGTCCTTGGGGCGCCAATTTTCCGTTACTGCCGTGGCGTTTTGTTGTGCAAATGCCGGCCTTGGCGCGCCGATCGCCCAGGCAAGAACTGCAATGAGAGCGGCTGGGCCATAGTGGACTCTACGTTTACGAAGCAATGATGTTCTCCAGCGGAGCTTCGGTCCGTCATTTGACGAGCAGGGTCGTGATCGCTCGGCGCGTCTACAATACGTGTCAGCCACAGGTTGCGCAAGAAATCCGATCGTGGACGAACCCGAGCAAAGAGGAGGCTTGATTGAGCGATCCGTATAAACTTGGCAACGGCTTCAAGGGCGTGAGTTCGCATTACGGCTGGCGTCTTCATCCAAAGACTAATCAACCCGAATTTCATCCCGGCTCGGATTTTAGCGCGCCCGAGGGGACGCCCATCCCCAGCGCGGCGCCCGGTGTCGTGGTCTATTCTGGCAAAAACGAAGGGGATATGGAAACACCGTCATCGTCAAGAACGATACCGGCGACTATAGCCTTTATGCTCACATGCGAGGTGACAACCAGGTCAGGCCAGGTCAGCGCCTTTGGAAAGGAGACACCATCGGTCTAGTCGGAAATACCGGCGAGTCCACTGGTCCCCATGTGCATTACTCCATAATCACGAAAGAAGCAGGAAAGATCTACGACGCTGCCCATCCAAGGGATGGCGGTCCAATCGGACTCCATCCTGATCAAACCAACACTTATGATCCCGCGACATATCAGGACTATGTTCTGTCTCCGCCGTCCTTTCTTGATCAATCCAGACGCGCTTCCGAAATCCTGTCTGGCCTCGACGCGATCGAGCGCCTCATCGTGCATCCCGATGGTCGAGGTAGAAAAATCCCCGTCGTGAGAGTATTTGAGGCGCTGCCGGCGTAGAGGCGCCCGGATAGTGCGAGCGACCTGCTGTGTGCCTTACTTTCGCTTGGCCTCGGCTTCACTTTTTGCCTCAGCGTCGCGATGCATCTGCTGCGCTTCCTCGGGACAATAGACCGCCTTCCACGCCGGGTCCTTGAATTTGCCGTCGAGCGTCTTTCGCGCTGACATGGATTTATCGTCAATCCTCTTCAGCAGCAGCGCTTCCTTGAATTTTGCATCTTCGGGCTTCTTGAGAGACTCGGCGAGATTGAGGTCGGAGCAGGTCATATCGATCCTGATTGCATCCGAGTTGGTGTCGGTGAGCTTGTTGACCTTGCAGCTCCATTCGTGGCCCGCGATTTTTCTTGCTTGTAGTTCGATGATGAGTTCGCCGAACTCCCCGCAGGCTTCGGTAAAGCCTTTGTTGGGACTTGCATAGGTGCCGTCCTTCGGACGCCATTTCGCTGTGGTCCGCTGTGCGACAGCGTCTTGCGCGGGTGCTGGCGCAACTGCGCCGAATGCGCAGGCGAGCGCAACAGCCGATTGCGTGAAGGCGCGATAGACCTTCGGGCTCAAAGAAACTCTCCTTACTATCGAACCTGACAAACCGCCTCGCGTTCTGCGCGAGGGCCGCATCATATTCGATCGTCCGTCGGCCGCGCAACGGGGCAGCGAGCCGTGAAAGGCCCGAGCACCGGTCTAAACCTCCGATGAACAATGGAGAAGAATATGACTTGGGAAGAAATTATGCGGCGCGTTTTGCCGCCGGTCGGTGGCCTGTCGCCTCACGTCACCAGCGCGTTTGGGGCGACCAATAGACCACCGGGCTCAACAAATCCGCATCGCGCGGTCGATTTTAACTACAATGTTGGGCGTAACGGCCAACAAGGGATCAATCTCACGCATCCCCTGGTGCATTCACCGGTGGCTGGCGTAGTCACCCATACCGGAGGCAAATACGGGACTATTGCCATCAAAGATGCGAACGGTCTTTCACACGAGATTCTGCATACCCAAACTCAGAACGTGAGGAAGGGCGATTTGGTCGGCGTGGGCACGCCGATCGGTACAATGGGAAATACTGGCGCCGACGCACAACACGTCCATTACCAACTGAAGGATCGCGCCGGTAACGTAATTAACCCAACAGAATTTTGGAATAAC
>JAICXS010000388.1 GCA_025934615.1 Nitrospiraceae bacterium | reverse complement strand
TCAAAGCCCATTTGACGTCGGTGTTTAGAAAATTGGGCGTGTCGGATCGATTGCATTTAGCGCTCTATGTCAATGGTCACCGGCCATCGCTGCGATAGTCATAAGGAAGCACGTGTCATCTATCACCGTCGTCATTGCCGATTCTGATACACGAAGGCTCGGCGTTTGTATGCGTCTTCTTGAAGGGGCGTCGGGAATTACGGTCGTCGCAACGGCCGGGACTGTTCGTGAAACGATTGGAACGGCCATGCATCGACCGCATATTCTTTTGTTGGATCTCAAGATGGCCCGCGCAAACGAGGCCGCGACGCTTCCCCTTTTTCGGACGAAAAGTCCCCGAACACAGATCATTTTGCTGACAGGGCAATCCTCCGATGCCCACGTTCTCGCTGGAATTTCTCAAGGCGCGCGTGGATATCTCGATGCGAAGCTGTTCAGACGGTTTCTCGTCAAAGCCGTTCGGGCTGTGGCGGCCGGCGAATCGTGGGTCTCGCGGGCTATGGTTGGAAAACTCATTGATCGGTTGGCACGCCTCATGGCGCTGAACGTACGGACGCGCCGAACGTAATCCTTCTTTGACTCGCCTGTTATTTCGATCGATCCTGCTCACCCTACATTGAATCATCGCCTCTTCTGTCTCTAAGAGTTGCATCGCTCCGTCCACCCGTCAGGAAGTTGCTGGGACCTAAGTCCTATTGATCTCCTCTTCGCGAACCCTTTACTGTCAGGCCATTATTATTGACGAGGCCGACATGAGTGCGATCAACGTCGTGGTGGCGGACCAACACAGGGCCTTGCGCAGTGCCTATATCAGGCAGCTTCTACCGGAGATTGGGATTGCCGTGGTCGGCCAAGCCGCGACAAGTTATGAGGTTATGAAGGCACTCAAACTCAAACCCCACGTGCTCTTACTGGATTGGGAAATCTCGTCTGTTCATGGCGTCTCGATCCTTCCCCTCGTCCGTCATCATAGTCCAGGGACAATGGTAATACTTCTAGGCGAACGAACCTCACGCCGGCGTCTACTCGATGCGCTTTCGCTTGGAGCACGTGGATACCTGCGTAAGGCAGTGGTGAGGACCCTATTGCCCAAAGCTGTGCGTGTCGTTGGTCAGGGAGACGTGTGGATTCCGCGCACGATCGTGTCCACGATACTCGCAGAGGTCGGCCGTATTAGGTAGGAGTGATCATGCGCTGTAGTATGTGCCGGCGAATCGATCGAGCGGTCTTTACCCGTCTGCTCCCTGGGCGCGCGTATCTCTTACTGTGCAGCGTATGTTTGGATCACCTCAACGTGCAGATCGTAGACACGTCGCTCGGTCGCGCACGCCATACGAAACAGTCATCCGGGCCGGCCAGGCCGTTCCATGTTGCAGCCGGTTGGCCGGTGTCTTCCCGTTGCCGATGAAAATCGAGACCGTCGCTACGAGCGATGGACGAATTGAGCAGTTCCTCGAGTTAAAAAGAGCCAGTACTGATATCGTGTTTCATCGATGGTCCGAGACGTGCGCCATTGCTCATCGCGTATGCCGACGCGGTCTAGCCTTCATCAGCTCCAGTTAAGGGTTTTCCGAGGACAATTCTGTATCGGTCATCTTCAGCGACCAGAAAGCCGCTTCTTTCAATTTTTTAAAAGCAGGATCCTCAGTGCGAACTGCTTGAAGCTCTCGGTCCAACTTGTGCAAAGGATCGATGGCTCGCTTGTCGGGCATTTTGCCAATAGCCCAGACTACTTCAGTACGAACGGCCATATCGACGTCCGGCTTAAACAGCATGTCGAGCAAGGGAGGAATGATGGCAGGGTCGCCATGGAGTGCGCCGACTTGCCCCAACCCTTTGGCGGCGGCGATTTGAAGCGCGGGATCCTTGGACGTCTTGAGCATATCGATGAGAATGGGGATACTTTCCTTACCGATATTACCGAGCGCCACGGCCGCCTGTTGGGCCAGGTTCTTGTCTTGCAGCGCTTCTTTCAATTTTGGCAGCGCCTCGTCATTCATCATGTCGCCGAGCAGCGAAATAATCTTTAATTTACGGACGTTGTCGGTGTCGGGTGAGTCCAGCAGCTTGAGCAAGCGATCCGCTTGACCCCATTCGGCGGCTAACGTGACGGGAAAGTCGTACTGTTGCAATCGCTCGTTCAATTTGGTCAACGCATAGGTTCCTGGATCAGCCGCATGAGCCGACTGCGCGGCTTCACTGGCGTCAGAGAAATCGGTTCGCACCTCTCGCTGCCATTTAATCTTTGTTCCGCCCAACAGGTAATTAAGTTGGCAAGCCGGCCCTTTCCAAATTCTCGAGGGCGCGTCGGGTAGGTCTGCATCTCCACCGGATGCCGTCGTGCCTTCCCACGTTTTTCGCTGCTCGCATTTGACACGCACCACGACATCATGCGGTTGCGAGGGGTCGGTTACGGTTTTATAGCCGGCCTGTTCAAGGCGATGGGTGACGGTCTCCGTTAAATTTTCTGATGGGACGGTGCCCTTATCCGTGATCGCGATTGTGTCGACAAGGACTGTGTTGGCTTTCGAGAGCTGCTCCTTCTGTTCAGCGGTGAAATACTCACGAGAGGCCCATGTCGAGTCTCCCCAGCACCAGATCATCAGACTGACGAACGTCGCAAGTGCCAGTCGAACCATACCGCACCTCCAATACGTTCAGAAACAACCAGGGAACATTGAGACTCTTCTTAGATCCTTTCATTACTATACTGAGTATGAGCGCGATTTATCTACCGAGACGACAGATTCCTCGCCGCGCACGGACCCTAGAGTCTCTTGACAGAGGCGGGGCCGTCAGACTACAACCTACTCAAGCCTGAATAGCGAATGGTTCCGAACCTCCTCGACAACACGGTGCGCGAGAGTGGCGGAACTGGCAGACGCGCGAGACTTAGGATCTCGTGGGAAACCGTGGGGGTTCAAGTCCCCCCTCTCGCACCAACCGCATCGCGCAAACTGAACAATCATCATCCTGCTATCCCAACCGGCGTTGTACAACCATACGAGATGACATTATGAAACTGGAAGTCACTGAACTGGGTCCGAACAAACGAGCGCTCAAAATTGAAGTGCCTGAAGATGAAGTCAATCGGCAGTTTGCGCAGGCATATGTCGATCTCAATCGACAGGTCCGTATCCCGGGCTTTCGTCCCGGCAAAGCGCCTTTAGCTCTTCT
>JAICXS010000395.1 GCA_025934615.1 Nitrospiraceae bacterium | reverse complement strand
TGTGGCCGGACGATTGGATATTCGGGGTCCGGGGACTGTCGTGTTCGGCGATGACTGCACGGTGATTGCGTCACGGCTTGCCCCAGTCACCCCCTATACGCATTCCGAGCAGGCCGTCATCCAGATCGGCCATCGCGTCGTGTTAAACGGGACGCGATTGGGATGCTGCCAGCGTATCGACATTGCGGAAGGCTGTGTGCTCGCCGATAGCCGGCTGTTCGACACGGATTTTCATGCATTGGAAACCGCCGGACGACATCGATGGCACACGACAGGAGTCACCAAACCGATCACCATCGGCCCCGATGTGTGGGTCGGAGCAGGCGCGATGATTCTGAAAGGTGTGTGTATCGGGCCGCATGCGGTGGTCGGCGCAGGGTCCGTCGTGACGCGTGATGTGCCGCCGTGGGCGGTGGTGGCCGGCAATCCGGCACGGATCATTAAGCGTTTGAATTCAGGAACCGTGAATGCCCGCTGAATGGACACGGCCGGCTATCGACGTTTCTGCGGGATCTCGCAGGGCAGTCATCATGGTTCATCGGTCCTGAGATAACAGAGAGTCGAGCGAGATGCACGAGTCACTCTTGCCCATCATGTTTGCATTTCTCAGTGTCGCCCTGTGTGGAGTGTTGGCGCTGCTCATCATGGCTCGTGCCAAACGTGCGGCTGTACATTGGTCGCTGGCGACGGCATTGGGAGCCTTAGCGGTCACGCAATATGGGAACGGAATAAGTTTGGTGGCGGAATCCGGACAAGACCTTCTATTCTGGAGGCGTGTGGCCTTGGCTGGCGAAATCTCGATGCCCCTCTGTTGGCTAATTTTTAGTGTGGCCTTCGCACGGTCCAATGCTGCCGAATTGTTACGAGAATGGAAACCTGCCTTCTTAGCATCGGGCGCGCTGACCCTGCTGTTTCTGGGGTTCGTCGGATCGGACCGGATATTTGCGCTGGCCTCTCCGGACTCGACGACCGTGAGCCTAGGTGCGTCCGGCCGTATCTATGCCGCGCTGTATTTGATGGCGCAGGCGGTGATTCTAGCCAATCTTGAGCAGACCCTTCGCCATGCCGGCGACCGAGGCCGCTGGTACATTAAATTTCCCGTCGTAGGTTTGGGTCTGCTCAGTATGTATTTCCTCTATCAAATGTCGGATCTACTCTTGTATTCGGTATGGCATCCGGAATTGGCGTGGTTGAGCGGTATCGTCACGGGTGTGACCTGCGTGCTGATCGGATACGGACTGTTTTACCGGCCCACCACGGACGTTCAGATTTATATTTCCCGGAAAGTCGTCACCGGCTCATTAAGTTTTTTCCTGGTCGGGGGCGTCCTGATCGGGACGGGGTTGATCGCGTCCGTGATTCGCGCATCCGGGTTGCCGGGCAATATGGTGCTGAGCGCCTTGTTTGTGCTGCTGGCCATGACCGGATTGATCTTCGTGCTGTTGTCGGCGCATGTCCGTCACGGCCTGAGTCGCTTCGTCGAGCGCCATTTCTTTCCTCATAAATACGATTACCGCACGCGGTGGCTGGAGGTGATGGAGGCGGTGGGATCTGGACAGACGCCTGACCAAATCGCCTGGCGCGCCGTGGATTTGTTCAAGGGCATTTTTGGTGCGAACAGTCTCGCCATCTGGATGGCCATCGATCTGGAAGAAGGGCTCTGGGCTCGCATGGCGACGCATCATGTGCACGGGACGCCTGGACAATTAAACGATACCGGAGCGATCAAAGCATGGCTCGAGCGGCAACAGGAACCGTTCGAAGTAACGCAGCATGACGGGACACTGCCGCCAGTGCTCGAGCGGGACCTCCAGATGACCGATGCCGTTCTGCTTCTTCCTTTGAAAGCTTCTTCGCATGCGATCGGATGGGTGACACTCGGTCCCCGAGCGGATGGCAGCGGGTATTCGTATCAAGATCGAGATCTGTTGCGTTGCATTGCCGCACAATTGGCCGATCGCCTCCAACATTTGATGCTGGCGGACCGGTTGCTCATGGCTCGTGAAATGGAAGCCTTCTACGAATATTCTACGTTCTTTCTCCATGATCTGAAGAATTTTATTGCGACGCTCTCGCTTGTCGTGCAGAACGCCGAGCGGCACGGTGAAAAACCTGATTTTCAACGAGCCGCCATGATGACCATCGGTTCGACGGTTCGGAAGATGACGGGGTTGATGGGCACCGTCGCGGCTTTGTCCCGGGACCCCGCACCCAAGCTCCAGGTCTTGGATCTGAATACGCTGGTCGATGAGGTCTTGAAAGGCTTCCATGGTGCGGTGGGCGCGACGCTGATTCGCCAATCACATTCCCTTCCCTTGGTGGAAGCTGATCCGGACCAGCTGCAGCAGGTCGTGCTCAATCTGATTTTGAATGCCCAAGATGCGATTGGCCCAGACGGCCGAATCATTCTGCGTACGGAATCTGACGCGCAGGGGGCTCAACTTGTCGTAGAAGATAATGGCTGCGGGATGGACCATGCGACCATTGCCGGATTATTTCGCCCTTTTCGCAGTACAAAAGGTAAAGGGTTGGGTATCGGTTTGTATCAGTGCCGAAAAATTTTACAGGCCCATGGCGGGACGTTGAACGTCGTGAGTGAGCCGGGGAAGGGCACGAGGTTTGTAATCCGCCTGCGTGCTCATGATGCGAGAAGGAGGCAGACAACATGACAAAATCAGGACTCTTGATCGTGGACGATGATGAAGAGATCCGCGAGCAATTACGATGGGCGTTGGAGGATACGTACACCGTGTATTCCGCTGGCAATTCTCGTGAGGCGTTGGCCTACATGAAGCGCGACCGGCCGCCGCTTGTGACGTTGGATCTCGGTCTTCCTCCGCGACCGACTGAGGCCGTGGAGGGCCTCGCCTTGCTCGAAGCGCTCCTGTCAGTCGATCGCTTGACGAAGGTGGTCGTCTTGACCGGCAATAACGAGCGCGCCAATGCGCTGCAGGCGGTTCAACTCGGCGCGTATGATTTCATGCAGAAGCCGGTGCACTTGGAAACGTTGAAGTTAATCTTGAGTCGCGCCGCGTACGTCGCCCAACTAGAGCAAGAGACCAGGCGCCTTCACCAGCAGGCGATCCAGGACGGGTTTCAGGGGCTCATCGGGACCAGTGCGCCGATGCGGCAGCTCTTT
>JAICXS010000176.1 GCA_025934615.1 Nitrospiraceae bacterium | reverse complement strand
GATCTCGAGGTCGCCAAATCCCGCCAGCTGAGTTGCGGCGGGCGCCGCCACGGTCGAGACCGCCGGGGCCTTTTCCGTCTTGACGCGAGCGAGCTGAATTTGCGGGGCGGACGCCTTGGAGGTAGTGAGTTGAATCGTGCGGCCGCGGTGTCGATGCGCGACGGTCCGTTGGCCGGACTGACGCTCATCGATGCCATCTTAGAGAGAGGCGATCTGGGCAATTATCACTTGGCACATGCAGCCCGTGCCGACTTATGCAGGCGATTGGGGCGAACACCAGAAGCCCGTGCCTCCTACGAACGCGCCCTTAGCCTCACGCTGCAGGAGCCGGAGCGACGGTTCCTCGGGCGACGGTTGCAAGAGCTGTCAGACTGAGAGCGAGGGGGACCTGAATTAAGCAGGCGTAAGAATGTGCAACACAGTGCCATTCGACGCTAAGTAACAATTACCGAGCAGGCAGGGCCGCGGGTCATGTGGAAGCGCAGTTAGGGCACACGGTTACCATGCTGAAAGTTGGCCTCCTCCCTGTGCGACCATCCTCTTGCCTCCCGGCGAAGAAATTTGCCAACTCTCGTATCCAGGCGAGAACGGAATAATCTCCAATCGTCGGTCGCCATCCAAATCAATGAGCAAGTCTGCAGTAGTCTCACGAATCTCGACGCGCCGGATTGCTACACCGGCTGGCGAGGACGTGGCATGCGCCGCAGCGTCAATCGGCGCGGTCAAACCTAACAGCTGACGACGGTCATCTCCACTAACCACAATGCCATCATGATGGATCAATCGCCATGGACATTCCACGCTGATACCAAGTGAGTCACCAACAGCAAAGAACCAATCGAAGGCTCGGAGAATGAAACCTCAACGTATCGTCCAACCATCCAAGGAGAGGTCAAAAGGGTTCATGATCTCTTGTTCATCACTTTGCATGGTTTATCCCTTGATGACACACACTTGATAAGTGAATGGTTCAACTCAATGCCGTCTAACGTTTAAAATAAAATTCGTTGAAAGATCCGTAACTTGTTTCTAATCGCGCGATCTGTCGATTTTAGCCATTCCCGACGACTATCTTATATCAGTCGACTTTGAAGTCACATTCAAGCGTTGAAGAGACCGAGAAAGCCCATTGTCGATTTTGATCTTTCCGAACGACTATAAGATGACAACAGCTTTTCACATCCACACCGGAGGATTGGAGTCATGAAATATATGTTGCTGATTTACGGTGACGAGAACGCATTGAGCGAGACGGAGCGGAAGGACTGTTATGCGGAGTCCACGCAACTTTCGCATGACCTCCATGCGAACGGGCAATACGTGGCGGCTAATCCATTGCAGCCCACTGCCATGGCGACGAGCGTCAAGGTGCGCGACGGCAAGCGGCTCGTGACCGACGGGCCGTTCGCCGAGACACGCGAACAATTAGGCGGGTATTTTCTGATCGAAGCCAAGAATCTAGACGAGGCGATAGCGATTGCCGCGAAGATTCCGATGGCGCGCAAGGGCACTGTAGAGGTACGGCCCATCATTGAAATCTCCGGACTACCCGCTTAGGCAGGCCCGATGTCGATTATTGGATGGCCGAACGACTATTCGATGTCAGGGAGGAAGCTTAATGCAATACATGTTGTTGGTTCACCACGACGAAGACGCCTTCGTCAAGCTCGACGAGGCGAAGCGGCAGCAGATACTCGAGGAATCGGTGCAGCTCACTCATCACCTCCACGCCAACGGCCAATATGTCCGTGCGTCGCCGCTGCATCCAGCAGCCACGGCGGCGATTGTCCGCGTGCGCGACGGCAAGCACACCGTGACCGATGGTCCGTTCGTGGAGACGAAGGAGCAGCTTGCCGGATACTTTTTGATCGACGCCAAAGATCTCAACGAGGCAATCCGCATCGCTACTCGGGTGCCGGGCGCACGAATTGGAACGGTGGAGGTTCGGCCGGTCATTGAAATATCGGGCCTTCCGGCTTAGCCGTTGTGATTCAATAGGAGGGAGCAACAGCGATGCCAACAATTACGCCGTGTTTATGGTTCGATGATAATGCCGAGGAGGCCGTGAAGTTCTACACGTCCATTTTCAAACACTCAAAGATTGGACGAGTGAGCCGGTATGGGGAAGAGGCGGCAAAGGTGTCGGGAAGACCAGCGGGAACGGTCATGACTATTGAATTTCAACTCGACGGCCGCGATTTTGTCGCCTTAAACGGTGGGCCGGTCTTTACATTCAATGAGGCTGTTTCGTTTCAGGTTCATTGCAAGACGCAAGAAGAAGTGGATCGTTATTGGGAAGCCCTCTCAAAAGGCGGAGACCTAGAAGCACAACAGTGCGGCTGGCTGAAAGACAAATATGGGGTGTCATGGCAGATTGTGCCGACGGTGTTGGTTGAGATGTTGCAGGACAAAGATCCTGAGAAAACGAATCGAGTCATGAACGCCCTCCTTCAAATGAAGAAGATCGACGTGAAACGCTTGGAGCAAGCCTATGGACGGCAGTAAGTCGCTATAGAGGCTAACGGGCCGATGACGGGCAAAGCCATTATCAACAAGGCAGACTAGGAAGGAGTAAACGATGAGCAAGGTACGGCTGTTGGTTGGGACGCGGAAAGGCGCGTTCGTGTTGACGTCGGATGGTGTACGCAAACAGTGGGACATCAATGGCCCACACTTCGGCGGATGGGAAATGTACCATCTTAAGGGATCGCCCGCCGACCCAAATCGGATTTACGCATCGCAAACCAGCAGTTGGTTTGGTCAAATCATCCAACGTTCCGACGATGGCGGCAAAACGTGGCACCAACCCGGAACCCCGCCGGGCGAGCCGACGACGACTCCGGAAGGTATGCCCAAGGGCGAGAGCAATAAGTTTGTGTACGACACGTCTCCGGAAACGGGTAAACCGCTGACGACACACCAGCATTATGACGGCACGCAGCGACCCTGGGAATTCAAGCGCGTCTGGCATCTTGAACCGTCGCTGACCGATCCGGATACCGTGTACGCCGGCGTGGAGGACGCCGCCTTGTTTCGCTCGACCGACGGTGGGCAGTCGTGGCAGGAACTTCCGGGGCTGCGCAGCGCAAAGGGGAGCCTTTGGCAACCCGGCGCCGGCGGGATGTGTCTGCACACGATCGTACAGGATCGGAGCAACCCGCAGCGAATCTTTATCGCCATCTCCGCGGCAGGCGTGTTCCGAACCGACGATGGCGGCAAGACGTGGCGGCCGGTGAATCGTGGTTTGAAGTCGCAGTTTGAGCTTCCCGATCCGGATGCCGAGGTCGGCCACTGCGTGCATCGCATCGCGATGCACCCCTCTCGGCCGAACGTGCTGTTCATGCAGAAGCACTGGGACGTGATGCGGAGCGACGATGGCGGTGACTCCTGGCACGAGATCAGCGGGAACTTGCCGACCGACTTCGGGTTTCCGATCGACGTGCACGCCCATGAGCCCAACACCATCTATGTCGTGCCGATCAAGAGCGATTCCGAGCACTATCCACCCGACGGAAAGCTGCGTGTGTACCGCAGCCGAACGGGTGGGCATGAATGGGAACCGCTCACGAACGGGCTGCCGCAACGCGATTGCTACGTTAACGTGTTGCGGGACGCGATGGCCGTCGATTCGCTGGATCCATGCGGCCTGTATGTCGGCACCACCGGCGGTCAAGTGTACGCCTCGGCCAACGCCGGGGATAGTTGGACGCCGATCGTTCAAAATTTTCCGGCCGTGTTGTCTGTAGAGGTGCAAACATTACCATGATACGAGTCGTGCTCCCGGCACATTTGCGAACCTTGGCGCGGGTCAATGGCGAAGTGGCACTGAATGTTGAAGGCCAAGTTACTCAGCGTGCGGTGCTCGAGGCACTCGAGGCACGCTATCCGATGTTGCGTGGCACGATCCGCGATCATGTCACCTCCAAGCGCCGGCCGTTCGTACGAGTCTTTGCCTGCGAGCAGGATTTATCCCATGAATCGCCGGATGCTCCGCTGCCCGATGCAGTCGCAACAGGGGCCGAGCCGTTTCTGATCGTTGGTGCCATGGCAGGAGGTTAAGGCGGAAAGCGAGCCTTCTGATGGTTGTCCAGTCGCATGAACAAAACATTAACGCATAAGGAGAACGTATGAGTACACAGACGAAGTCAAAACCAAACGAGACAAAGGAAACCCGAGGCGCGTCGAGTATCGTCTGGTTTGAAATTCCGGCGGACAATCCGGAGCGTGCCAACAAGTTCTACAGTGCTTTATTCGGATGGAAGATCGAGAAATTCCCTGGGGTAGACGATTACTGGCACATCGATACGGGCGGCAGTGACGACACGCCGGATGGCGGACTGATGACCCGCAAGCACCCGCAGCAGTCTATTACTAATTATGTCGCCGTTTCCTCGGTGGACGCGTCTGCGGAGAAGGTCAAGCAACTCGGGGGCACCATCTGTAAATCGAAAACGGCCGTGCCGCAGATGGGTTACTTCGTGATTTGCCAAGATACAGAAGGAAATGAGTTCGCTCTCTGGGAAGTGGATAGCAGCGCGAAGTAGGTGTGCCGAAGTGTCGGGAAGTGGCCACAGGGCTGCCACACCGTCGGCGCTTTTCATCGAACATACGCATCACTACAAGAAGGAGGCGTCTATGCGTTTTACATCGATTACACTCACCTGTTTGTGCATAGTCATGACCACGCTTCCAGTGCTCGCCAAAGACAAGAAGTCAGAAAAGCCAATGGACCCGCAGGCGATGATGGAGACGTACAAGAAGCTGTCCATGCCAGGAGAACCGCATAAGCAACTTGCGAGCTTGGCCGGGAGCTGGACCACCAAAACCAAACAGTGGATGGACCCCAGCAAGCCTGCCATGGAATCCACGGGTTCTGTAGAAATGAAGACCCTGCTGGACGGGCGCTTTCTCCAACAGGAATTCTCCGGCGACATGATGGGCCAGCCCTACTCCGGAATAGGAATCAGCGGATACGACAACCTTCGCAAGCGCTATGTCTCGACGTGGATCGATTCAATGGGCACAGGGATCTTTATGATGGAAGGCACGGCCGACGCGGATGGCAAGACCATCACGCTGAAGGGGCAGCACGATGTACCGGGCGGAGGGCACATGACGCACCGCGCCGTCTGGAAGATTGTCGATGACAATACCCAGACATTTGAGATGTATGGAACTCACCACGGCGGTAAAGAGATGAAGATAATGGAGATCACGTACACCAGGAAACAATAGTGAAAGTCAAAATGAATCTAGAAGGAGATGTTCTATGCGATTCATGATTTTTGTCAAAGCCACCAAGAACTCAGAAGCCGGCGTGCTACCGGACGAG
>JAICXS010000326.1 GCA_025934615.1 Nitrospiraceae bacterium | reverse complement strand
TGAAGGTCCCGGCCGGCAATGTGATTGGTGAGATTGGGAAAGGGCTGAAATATGCGCTGACGATTCTGAACATCGGACGGGCGATCAGCATTCCGGCCATTTGTCTCGGCATGGCAAAACAAGCCTGGCAGCCGACGCTCGATCGGGCCAACACGCGCTACACGTTTCAAAAGCCCCTGGCCGAACGACAGACCCAACAAATGCGGATGGGCCGCATGGCGGGGGACCTGTTTGCGATGGAAGCCCTGGCGCAGTTTGTCTGGCATCTGGCGGATCAGCACCGTCATGACATTCGCATTGAAGCCGCCATCGCAAAAATATTTTGTTCCGAGCGGACGATCCACTTTCTGAAAGATGCGCAAATCATTTTTGGCGGGATGGGGTACGAGACGGCCGAGTCGAAACGCCTTCGCGGCGTGCCTGGCTTTGGAATCGAACAGTTGGTGCGCGATGCCGACATGTATCGCATTGGAGAGGGCGCCACCGATATCCTGCGGCCGTTTGTCGCGCGCGAGGGACTGAATCCGCATCTTGAACGCGCTCGGAACTATTTCGATGGGTCTATGTCCGTCCGACGCCGAATGAAGGAATTGGGGAAACTGCTCTGGTTCTATCTCCCTTGGTATGGCGGCCAATGGAGAAAAAGGTCGTTGCCGGACCGTCTTGAAATACAGCATCCCAAGGTCCGTCCTACGCTGCGGTATGTCGAAGCGGGCAGCCGACGCCTGGCCCGGACCATTTTGCGTACGATGGCCATCCACCGAGAGGCGCTGAGGGACGATCAAGGTCGGCAAAACCGGATCGAGACGGCCGGCCAAAATCTGCTCACGATCGCCGCCACCGCCTGGTATGCCGAAAGACAGGAACGGACTGCCGGACGTCCAGGAGTATGGGAGCTTGCGGATGAAATCTTTCGCCATGCTCACGAACAATTCGAACAGGCTGTTCGAGGCATCGCGCGCAATCAAGATCGGAGTATTGCAGATCTCGGCAGACGAGCCGCCGACGGCCGGTATTCATTTCTCTCCACGGGAATCATCAAGCGCGGTCTGAACGACTATCTCCCCAAGTGAATGCCCCGCAAGCAATCCGTGCTTCCAAGACGGATTGTCGCCATCGTCGCGTTGAGAACGATCTTCTTCAAGAAAGCTTCAGTCCTTGCCCGGGCAAAGAAGCCTCTGTTACACTTGGTTTCTCTGGTCGTGGTTGGTCGGCAGACAAGGAGGAAACACCATGGGAGAGGTCAGTTCGGAACCGGAAGTTGCGGCGAGGGCGGTTGAGGATCTCACCAAGATGGATGTGGATCCGGCGAAGGGAGAACGGCTCTACAAGGCGGCGCTCATCCGATCGAACAAGGGCTCGGTCTACCGTCTACTGTCTAAAACCTTGAGCACGGGCAAAGTCGATCTTGTCCATTACGGGTGCACACTTGACCATGACGGAAATCCTACGACCAAGTGGAGCATCCGACGCATCTTGGAGCAAAGACCGGCGCGGTTCGATGAAGAGATCGAAACCATCAAGAAGACCATCAAAGACAGCGGCGAAGAGGTGCAGGACACCTGGGTGCATGATTTGACGGGAATAGCGGATCTTGCCGCTCAAGGAAGCAGCCTCGAGGCATGGTCCAAGAAGATGGCGAACGAGCTCCGAAAGCAACCTTCCTGACACGGTTTAAAACCGGACCGACTGCACACCGCCGGCCGGTTGCCCTGTCGTCCCGCGGTCCTGTATCTTGCTCGAATCATCGATCGAGAACGTCAATCGCCCATGGGCCTGTCGGAGCGCCGCTTCAACCTCGGCTGGAGCGGCCGATCGGGCCACGATAAATCCCAAGTAGCGAGTTCCCTCGGGAAGCGGAACGAGTAATTCTCCCGGCTCGGCCGTAATCGTCACGTCTTCAATCCCTGGAACTGCTTGCGCCTCCGCAAGTCCGTGAACATCACGAAGGACGCCCCCTCGTGGAATGGGCAGCATCATGACCCCCGCCGCACCGTCTTCGTGGGCGACCCACGGCAGATCGATCCGAAGCGCATGGCGCAAGATCAGCTCTTCCAAAGAAAGATGACCGGTGAAACGGAGCGCGCTCGAGCATCGGCCGCCGATGGAACGTGCCGCCATCTCGATGATCCATACGCCCTCGTCGTTGACCCGCAGTTCAGCGTGAATCGGGCCCTCTCGCAACCCTAATGCAGCGGCCGCTTGCTCGGCGCACGCGCCAATCCGCGCCTGAACGGCAGGCAAGAGACGGGACGGAGTCACGTAAATCGTTTCTTCAAAGAACGGTCCGTCGAGCGGATCAGGCTTATCGAAGAGCGCCAGCACGCGAAGCGATCCAGCCGTTAAGAGTCCCTCCAAGGCCACCTCCTGACCCGGCACAAAATCTTCCACGAGGAGCTGACGGCCGGCCTCGCTGGCCTTGGCCACTCCCAACCGATGAAGAAGTACGGTCACGCGCTGGAAGGCCGACGCAAACTCCGTACGATCGTTCGCCCGGATCACGCCGCAACTGGCGGAGAGCACCAGTGGTTTGATCACACAAGGGTAGGAGACTGTCTCGGCAAGCGCGACGGCCTCATCGAAGATCGAACACCGGATGAAGCGCGGCACCGGCACCCCATGCTCATCCAGCAACACTCGCATACGATATTTATTGCGGGCGGCCGATACGGATTCCACGGAGTTATGCGGAAGTTTCAAAGCCGCCGCCACGTGCGCCGCAAGGACGGCGGTCCCATCATCGACACCAAGGACGGCGTGAATCGGATTGGTACGCGCGTACTCGACCACAGCATCCGCGGAACGCACGGGTTCACTAAAATTCAGCGAGAGCCACTCGAACTGAGGACGGTCGATGAGGACCGCGGTTCTTTCCAGACCCACGGTGATGTCAAGGTTCAATGTACGGGCGGCGTCAAGAAACGCCTCGGCCCGGTACGTTGTCGATGGCAGAAGGAGAAGCACTCTCGGCATGAATGTAACTACCATTTCAGAAACAAAGTGATCGCGGAACGACAAGGCTGTTCACCATGCCGTCCAGCAAGACAGCAGAGAAGAAACAACGACAGCGTACTTTCGGGAATCGTCGAGGAGTTTTCCGTCCCACAACTCCGCTGGAGGACTTTTCAGCCTTAAGAGCGGGAGGCTCGATCCTTGTGAAAGTCGTTGAGCCGGCGGTTGGCCTCGACGATTGCCGCGAGCTTATTCACGACCTCTGCGGCTTTGACCCCTGGTATCGCATAATAGCCCTCGTCGTCGCCAAGACCGGTATAGACGCGATTGCCGATGCAGCCGAAACTGGTTGTCGCCATCCCGGATTGCAGCGATTCCGGGAGAATGGCGCACGTCGGTCGTCCCATCGTCGCGCCGCCGCTGGCTATCCCGGCCGCTTGCGCCGCCTCGGCCACCAGCATCAGTTGTTTCGCCGCGCCGCGGATCAGCACAATATCGGCATCAAAGGACGCCTCGGCCAGCCGGGCATAGAGGGCCACTCGAAATGGCTGTTGCCTGCGCGGGATCGTCGGAATTTCTTCCATTTTGATGTACTGCATCTGGACCATGGTCTCTACAAGACCGTTCAGTTCCTGCGCAACGTTGGGGGGAAGTTCGACGCCATGCGTATGGGCGCCGACCGGGCAGGTATAGTGATCGGAGGCTTCTGTGTAAAACACGCGACCCTCTGCCGCAAGGCGCCAATAGCCGCAGCCGGCCGGA
>JAICXS010000358.1 GCA_025934615.1 Nitrospiraceae bacterium | reverse complement strand
GATAATGCTCATCCACGCCAATGACACCGAAACTACTCGCTTCTGAGACGGGGAATTCAATCGCACCGACGATGGCATCGGCATTTTTCTCTTGGAGGTAATCGAGCATCTCGGCATAGTTCATCTTATAGATATGGTCGCCCGCGAGTATAAGGAGATAGTCCGGCGCCTCATTATCCAGCAAGAACAAATTCTGATAGACCGCGTCTGCTGTTCCCTTGTACCAATCTTCGCTGATACGCTGCTGAGGTGGAATCGACGCGATGTATTCGCCCAGCTCGGCGTTCAAAATGTTCCAGCCCGTTCTGATATGCCGGTCCAGAGAATGGGATTTATATTGGATCAACACGGCAATTTTTCGGATGTTTGAATTGAGGCAGTTGCTCAGTGTGAAATCGATGATTCGGTATTTGCCGCCGAACGGCACGGCCGGCTTGGCGCGGTACTGCGTCAGTGGGGAGAGCCGCTCGCCTTTTCCGCCGGCGAGAATCATAGTAAAGACATTCTGCATGGGCGGATTTTAACAGGACGAACTATAAATAGAAAGATTGACACGCCGACTCATGATGAGGATACTAGCGCTATTACGGCTGAAGGAGGCACCGATGGCAAAAAGCGCAGTAGCGATACGACCGGCTCGTGCGGCAAAGAATGGCCTGGTGCCGGTTGGGCTGCAGGAAATGCTCTGGCGGCTGGATCGATTGGAGCGGCAAGTCCAGAAGCTCTCCGAGTTAGTGCGCGATCATGCGGAAGACGCCGATCGACTTGTTCGGATCGTTGCCGAGGATCGCGACCTGTTGCGCCGTCAAATGGTCCGGCAACATCAACACCGTTTGCGGGTCCGGAAGCGGGCACACACGGATTCCTGATTCAGCCGGCACGTCATTGACCGTCCTTGGGTACTGCT
Organism: Nitrospiraceae bacterium; assembly: GCA_025934615.1. Classification (GTDB taxonomy): domain Bacteria; phylum Nitrospirota; class Nitrospiria; order Nitrospirales; family Nitrospiraceae; genus JAICXS01. Next base: position 2,494 of record JAICXS010000358.1, on the reverse strand, counting down.
AGCGTCGAAGTACGAGATCTCGTCAAGTATCACGGCGCCATTCTGGCTGTGGATCGCTGCTCCTTTTCCGTCCAACCGGGCGAGTTTTTTTCCCTCATCGGTCCCAGTGGCTCCGGTAAAACTACGACCTTGCGCTTGCTGGCCGGGTTCGAACAGCCCGACCGAGGGGAGATTCTCATCGAAGGCCGCTCGATGCAATCCATCGCGCCCAACCATCGGCCCGTAAATCTCGTCTTTCAAAATTACGCCCTGTTTCCGCATCTCACAGTATTCAAGAATGTGGCCTTCGGGCTCGAAATGCGGCACATCGCCCACTCTGAAGTGAATTCGCGGGTCGGAGCCGCGCTCGATATGGTGAGGCTCCATGATAAGCCGGACCGGTTTCCCTCCCAGTTGTCGGGCGGCGAGCAACAACGAGTCGCGTTGGCGCGTGCGCTCGTGAACCGTCCTGCCGTCGTGCTCTTGGATGAACCGCTCGGTGCCTTGGACCAGCAGTTGCGCCAAGATATGCGACTGGAGCTCAAAGCGATCCAGGAGCAGGTGGGTCTCACCTTCATCTGTGTCACGCACCATCAGGAAGAAGCGCTGACCATGTCGGACCGCGTGGCCGTGATGAATCGCGGTCGAATTCTGCAGATCGGCTCGCCTCGAGACATGTATGAATCGCCGCGCTCGGTGTTTGTCGCAAACTTTGTGGGCACGTCCAACCAGCTCACGGGCCGCGTTGACGAAGTGAACGCGGTCACCTGCCGAATTCATGTCCCGGGGATGCCATCCATCGTCGCGCGGTATCAAATCTCGCTGACGGTTGGCACGCCCGTCACCTTGACGATAAGACCAGAGCGATTAGATCTGTCCCGGGACCAACATGAATCGGGACTCGACAATCGGGTGCCGGCTCGTATCGATAAGGCCCTTTATAATGGAAGCGACATGCATTACAAGCTCCGGCTCAGCGATCAAGTTGTTTGGACCGCTCGAGTGGTGAACGGGGGCGATCAGAAGGGATTTACCGCCGGGGAATCGGTCTACGTAGGATGGAATGCCGGCGATGGCGTGGCGCTCACCGAGTGATTGATCCGTCCTCCACCGTTTCACGACACCAATCGACACGCCAGCGGCATCCATATTGGCCGCTGTTTCCCGCCGTGCTGTGGATGCTGGCCTTTTTTCTTCTTCCCCTCCTATTGGTCTTCGCGATTAGTTTTGCCTCCCGAGGCCTCTATGGTGGCGTGCGGTGGGTGTTCAGTCTCACGAATTACCTCATGATTCTCGACCCGCTCTATCTGCGGATTTATGGCCGCTCTTTTCTGCTCGCTTCGGGCACAACGGGCATCTGTTTGCTGATCGGATATCCACTCGCCTACTTTATCGCGCGGGCTCCCGCACGTTGGCAAGGCGTCTGGCTGCTGTTCGTGATCATTCCCTTTTGGACGAATTTCCTCGTGAGGACCTATGCGTGGATGTTTATTTTGCGGACGGAAGGCCTGCTGAACACGGTGCTGCTCGACGTGGGGATGATTCGAGCGCCGATCGAGATTCTCTACACGGATTGGGCCGTACTCATCGGCCTGGTCTACGGCTATTTGCCTTTTATGGTCTTGCCCCTCTACGCGGCCATTGAACGGCTGAATCGATCGGTTGTCGAGGCCGCATGGGATCTGTATGCGAATGGCTGGTCACTCTTTTGGCGAGTCATTTTCCCGCTCACCAAGTCCGGTGTCATTGCCGGATGCCTTTTGGTGTTTATTCCGACTATCGGCGCGTACATCACTCCGGATTTGCTCGGGGGAGCCAAAACGATGATGGTCGGCAATTTGATTCAACACGAATATCTCGTCATTCGCGATTGGCCCTTCGGCTCTGCCATCTCGTTTGTCTTGATGGCGGCAGTTGTTCTCGGCGTGCTGATGTATTTCAAGTGCGGAGGCGTCTTCGAGGACGTGAAGGAGCGAAGATGAAACCGCGAGGATGGCTTTTCGGGATTAGTCTGGCCAATCTGCTCTTTCTGTATGGGCCGATCGCCGTCTTAGTCGCATTTTCGTTCAACGGCTCTCGGCTCTCGGCTACGTGGAATGGGCCGAGCCTGCAGTGGTATCGCGAATTGTTCTCAGATTATGCCCTGCTCGTTGCCGTCCAGAACAGTATGATTGTGGCGACCGTCTCGACGGCGGTCGCCGCCGTGCTCGGCGTTTCGGCGGCTGTCGGGTTGGAGTCGCTCCCAGTGCGGAAGCAACGGATTGTCGAAGGAGTGATGCTCCTGCCCCTGATCGTCCCGGAGGTGATGCTGGGGATCGCGCTGATGCTGCTGTTTGTTACAGTCAAGTGGCCGCTCAGCCTGGTGACGGTAACGATTGGTCATGCCGCATTCAATGTGCCGGTCGTGATGGTCATTGTCCGCGCTCGATTGCGGAAGCTGGACCCCCATCTTCTGGAAGCGGCGACGGACCTTGGGGCGACTCCGTGGCAAGCGTTCCGGCGGGTGACGCTGCCG
>JAICXS010000481.1 GCA_025934615.1 Nitrospiraceae bacterium | reverse complement strand
TAGGCGATGTTCGGGATAATGCGGACACGCGGGGCTTCTCAGTCCCACCCCGCGGTAGTGCTCGTATTCAGTTATGCCGCCCTCCGGCGCAAAGATGAGAACCTCATGGCCCAGTTCCCGAAGCTGATGGATGGTTTGACACAGCGTCGTGACGATGCCGTCCATTTTGGGCAGAAATGTCTCGGTAAAGAAGGCGATTCTCATCGGTCCGCTTGGGGGTTGAATGAACAGAGAGTAACACGGTGCCAGCGTCCCAGTTCCACGCGCCGGGGGCGGCGTCTTCGGAAGTCGTTCTGTCCTCGGATTCCGAGACCGCCCCCCTTGAGGCCTGAAGGTGGCTAAGGCCGTTCTCGCCAAAACATGACGGATTCTTCATTTTGACCCTCGGAAAAAAACAACCCGGTCATTCACACGAATGCCGGTCCTTCTGGTACCTTTTTTCACAGCACATCATTCATCGTGAACCTGTCGTTATTCCCTGCTCCGCCGAATATTGAATGGAGATTGGCTCGTCGCTACTTGCATCGCGCTTTCAGCTCATTGTTCTGCTCTGTTTATCTCATCCGTTGCTGTCGATGTGATTTTCCGAAAGTCGAATAATTCGAAGATCTGTCATCTGAAGGATCCCGGCACGGTCAGGGGAAGGGGACCGAAGTGGAAAGTAACCCAGTTTTTTATCTCTGGCGGCATACAAATGCACATCAGGGCTTTCGGTCAGGTGTCTCTCTCCACAGTCATACCAACCAATCGCGGGAGACACTGAAGTTCCTAGCCATGCTTGGTGCTCGGTACGCATTTATGCGCCGACTCATGCAGCGACTTGAAACGCGCTCTGAGGCGAATCACGGAATGCGGGTGGATTACGGCCGGAGCTACTGGACACCGCCGATGCCGCCAAAGCTTGCGTTTGATCTGGAGAGTGAACAGATCGAGAAACTGGGCCTAGCGTCGATGGTCGCCGTGTCGGATCACGACAACATCAAGGCTCCACTTCTGCTGCGGTCAGTTCTTGGCGAACGGCAAAGCCCTATTGGCGTCGAATGGACGGTTCCTTATGGTGTGCAGGCCTTCCACCTGGGGGTACACAACCTGCCTGCCGGCACGGCGTCCGAATGGATGCAGATTCTCGCTTCGTATACAGAGCATCCATCCGATCGGCAGTTGAAGGAGATCCTTGCAGCACTCGATGCGATACCGGGAGTGCTGGTCATCTTCAATCATCCAATCTGGGATCTTTATCGAGTGGGAGAGGAAACGCACCTCCACATGGTGGACGAGTTCCTCCGCGAGAACCGAACCTGGATTCACGCGATTGAACTGAATGGGTTGCGCAACTGGCAGGAGAACCGGGAAGCGGTGCGATTGGCGGAGAGATGGAACATGGTGCTCATTTCCGGCGGCGATCGCCACGGAGTGGAGCCGAACGCCAATATTAACCTGACCAACGCCGGTTGCTTCGACGAGTTCGTCAATGAGATCCGTGACGAGAAGATGAGCCGAGTTCTCTTCATGCCCCAGTATGCGCAGCCGTGGAAGCATCGAATCCTGCGGTCAGCTATCGACGCCGTGCGCCACTATCCTCAATTCCCGCTGGGTTCGCAGAATTGGGATGAGCGCGTCTACCATCCCGACGCAAACGGAATTTGCCAGCCTTTGTGTGCTCTTTGGCCGGATGGTAACGCCCCCCGCGCAATGCGATGGGGCATCGCGGGTCTGCAACTTATGGGCAGCGGTGTTTTTTCCGGCGGCCTTCGAATTGCCTGGAGCGAACCGCACGAACGTCGGCTCGCACTCGAAGAGCTAGACGCCTGATTTCAACTTCTATCGCTCGCTCCCCACGGCGCTTTTTCTTTGGCGAGAGTGGTCTTCTTCATCTTGGATGAGCGAAGGCTCCGCGTACGGGTAAGTAAGACTCATCCAGGTCCAGGCTCGCGATGGTGACGCCCTTGCCGACGTGATCGAAGGGGAGAAATACTGAGAACACCGTCCCGGAATTGCGGCCGGTCCGACTGCGCACGCGAATTGTGCCTCCGTGTCTCTTGGTAATGCTGTCGACAATCCAGAGACCCAGTCCCGTGCCGGTATCACCTTTGGTCGAAAAGAATGGCTGGAATATTCGGTCGACGGTTGCGCGCTCCATTCCGTGGCCGGTGTCGGCGATTGTGACACAGAGCCCGCGAGTTCCGGTCGCTGTATCGGTCGACTCGCGGAGCCTCACAAGAATCCTTCCGCCACCTCGAATCGCATCAAACGCGTTTCCTATCAGGTTGGCGAACAGATGGCGCAATTCTCCGTCGTAGGCGAGCAGTCTCTTCTCTGTCCGGTATTGCCGAATAACCTCGATATTTGCGTGGGCAAAGCGAGGCTGATTGATGGCCAGCACGACGTCCAGTATGTCGGCCATAGCGACTTCTATCGGACGGGTGGTCTGCCGATAGAAACGCAGCGTCTGCG
>JAICXS010000100.1 GCA_025934615.1 Nitrospiraceae bacterium | reverse complement strand
GGATCGGCTGATCGCTCTTCAAAGTCTGTCCTTGTAGAGGAAGACGTGCTTAGTAGTCAAGCGTATCACTTGAATCCATCGAATTTTCTGTATTGTTGTGAAAGGTGTGGTGTTGCGACTGTCGCGGCTTCTTCGTCTTGGTATTGATACGCAAGCTATAGAACCCACTTCAGTTTCACGGCCCCATATTAGGCGAACGATCTCTGAAGTGGTGCCTAATTGGCAGACACGCTATGGGCTTTGAGGAAATTAGTAACTAGTCGGTCGGGATTCAAGATAGGCTATTTGGTCCTAGATAGATGCCCTAATTATTCATCCCATCTTGCGGCTATCAGTACACTGGGTTAATTGTTGGGCTGTCCTGGACACCCCTGATAACCTTAGGGAGAGCATGATGAAAGCGCTTAACAACGTCCCTACGCTTCTCCTGTGCAAACAATGCGGACTCACAAGGGTCGCCGACAATCATCATGAAGCGAGGGCACGAGCTGAACTTCATGAGAAAGCATCGAAGCACTATGATTTCGAGCTAGTCACTTTGGAGGAATGCCCAGGCCGCAGTCCGATGGTCCATCGAAAGGGGATTAAGCTTGTTCCGCCACCGACACAGGCAGGACAGCCGATACTAAATTCAGCCCAGCAGTAAGCTCCACCTCCTGCCTTACCCATCGACACACACTTAACATCCTTCTGCCGTCACTTTGAGAAGACGCTTCTACGAATGTTGCTTGCAATCAGCGGTAAGGCAGCAATGAGCGGATAGCGTTGAACTACTTAAAAGGTATGGCAAGACTAATACTGAGGTTAAGGGCAAAGAGAGGGGGTATGATTCTCAGCCTAGCCCAACCTCACTTATTGGTCGGGGCGAGAGGATTTGAACCTCCGACATCCTGCTCCCAAAGCAGGCGCGCTACCGAGCTGCGCTACGCCCCGACTTAAGAATTACAAGCAGTTGCATTGTGCCCGATAGCCGGAGAGTTGGCAAGTGTTATTAGCGTGTTAGCCTGATATGTTCCGAGCCGTGTCGCGGCATTTCTAAGGTCGTCTGGGGTTACTGATTATAACGCCTGTACATCTGCTCAGACTTGTGCCCTACCAAAGTAAGGCTGGGAGCCCCCATTCGGCATCCCCGCCTGCGGTTGAAGCCCCGTGGGGCGGTCGGGGTTTTGGTTACAATCGAGGTAGACTTAAATTGTCGGCGGCTATGAGGCAGTGTGATTCAACTTGGGGATGGCGTTAGATTTTTCCCTTCGGCTTTGCTGTGGAGTTTGTGTGCTTCTTTGGTTGAGTCCTACTGTTCGCCTTGCCTTGTGATGGTGTGCTGATCGCCGGGATAGATTTGCGGTTGGAGATCGAAGTGAGAGATGGTGGAGAACCCTTTCTGCCTGAGTCGTAATAGGTGGGCATGTTTGATCGTTCGATATCAGAGTAGACGCGCATCCCAAACTTCTCACTCAATTCGGACTGGGCCTTAAAATCGCCCTTTCTAGCGCGCAACAGTAACTTGCGCCGGTATTCCTCTTCCTCTTCGTTCTGAAGACCCCATTGCTTTCGTACCATACCTTTCCTCTCTCTGTTCAAAAGACGGCGCATCGTAGCCCACCTGATTTATTCTAACAACTATCGGCAAAGCACGATAGAGGATTCTATGCGTGGAAGAAGGTTCGCTTCTACCGCTTTTTCACAGTGCAGCCAAAGAAGGGTGGCATCCCCTGGAACGCTCACGCGCATGTGATGTCGTACGGCGTCACGAAAATAGCTTGCAGAAGTGATCGTCACCCCCATAAGCGCCGCGCTGTAAAACACTGTCAGCTTTTTTTACAGTTTTAGATTTCAAGCGACCAAGGTCGTACCTATTGAATTTAAAATTAATAAAAAGGGAACAGCAGTTTAAAGGCCCTAAGACTCTTACCCTAGAACGGTGTCGAAGTATTTTACACTTTCAAAAACATGGCCAATTTCAGCGTCGATGGGGTCTATTCCTAAGTAGGAGAGAAAAAGTTGAACGCAGCCCATGCGTTATATGACCCAAGCAGGCCGCAGGGCCTTTAGGCACTATTCTTGTACTGCTACTGCACTAGGGCACAGATAAGTAACTACTCAAAAGCAATCTAGGAAGTATCTGGCAAGATCAGTGTAACCAAAAGGGGGGCATGACATGAAGAACCATTGCAAATCTCTATTGCTGGCAACAGCAGGGCTCGTGGTTGGACTGGCTGGGGCCGGTCCCGGCTATGCCGACGACTTCACCTTCACTAGCTGCCATCTCTCGGAAGGATGTGGCACCGCCACGAACTTTGGCACCGTGACGTTGACGCAAAGCGGGTCGAACGTCGAATTCAGTGTGGTGCTGACCACCGGGAATAGATTCGTCGAGACTGGGGCGGGGGCAACCTCACTCTTTCTATTCAACGACACCGTGGCTGGCTCGACAGTCACGAACATCGCCGCCACGTTGAACGGAAATGACGTGACTAGTACTATCACGGGAGGCCTGTCGGGATTGACCAACCAATCGCCGATCCATGCCGACGGCACCGGGGATTTCACCGCCCAGATCTTTTGCACGACCGCTTCTAGCTGCAACGGCGGATCCACGCCGACCATCAATGATCTCCATTTTCTTGTGACCAATGCGACGATTGCGCAACTGACGACCGCGAACGCCAACGGAAACATTTTCGTGGCCGACATCTTGTGCGGGCAGACGGGCTGTACGGGAGCGACCGGACTGGTGGACGTTAACACCGGTGTGACCCCACCGTCAGTTCCTGAACCGGCTTCCATTCTCCTGTTGGGATCGGGATTGGCAGGCATCGGACTCTGGGGCTGGAAACGTCGGAAGAGTGCATAAGGGGAATCGTCGCTTAGCTCAAGTGCAGTGAAGAGGCCGGTCCGGAGCAATCCGGGCCGGTTTTTTATTGATGGCCCCGGAAAGGCGAGTATCTTATGCTGAGTGAAAACAGATTCGGGAGTTTACTCGCCGCTGTATTGCCCAGACAGCACTAGGCCTCGGAGTCGTCATTTGGCACCCCCGCCCGACGAGAAAGCCGGGGAAGGTCAGTCGTTATTATAATAAAGGCACGCCTAGAGCAAGTGTTATTTGAGTGTTAATTACAGCGATATAGCACAGTGAAACCGGCTAGACACAAACAAAGTGGAATGAAAGACGAGGAGTAAATTGCGCAGGAATGACAAGGGGATTACCCATGCCGCCAAGGACTTGAGTAATCCCCATAGATGTGCTCCCAAAGCAGGCGCGCTACCGAGCTGCGCTACGCCCCGACTTGGATTGATTGTTCTAACCGCTGCAAAATGGCTTTCGCTTTGACAAAAGCTTGTGCGCGATGACTGATGCGATTCTTCTCCGATGGTGTCAGTTCGGCTAACGTCTTCCCCAGTTCGGGAACAACAAAAACAGGATCGTATCCGAACCCTCCGCTCCCAGCCGGTCGTTGCGCAATCACACCGTTCAGGACGCCTTCCACGGTTTCAACCTGTTCATTCGCTGGACGTACAATCGCTACCACAGTCAGAAACCGCGCGCCGCGCTGTTCCAACGGCACGCCATTAAGCTCATGGAGCAATTTTTTCCAATTGTCTTCATAGCTCACCTGTGCGCCGGCGTACCGAGCGGCATGGACTCCCGGACGGCCGCCTAACGCGTCGACTTCAAGGCCTGTATCATCGGCCACGGCCGTGAGTCCCGTATAATTCGCGATGGTCTTGGCTTTCTTGATAGCATTAGCTTGGCAAGTTTCCCCATCCTCGACGACCACGGGAGCTTGCGGGAATTCGGCTAAGCTCCTGACTCGAATTCCCAAATCGCTCAGCAATGCGGCTATCTCGACCCGTTTATCAGTATTGTGTGTCGCCAGCACGATTTCGTTGACCACCGGTCGGTTCCTCCCTTACTCCAGGGGGCCGATCATGTCTCTCTGCAGAGACACGAGTTCTTGGATGGCATTCCAGCCCAGATCCAAGAATTCATCCAAATCTTTCTTGTCGAAAGGAACTTGCTCCGCGGTGCCTTGTACTTCGACAAATCGGCCGCGGCCGGTCATGACTAAATTCATATCGACATCGGCCAGTGAATCTTCGGCATACGCGAGATCGACCATCGCCTCTCCACCCACTTTGCCGACACTAATCGCGGCGAGATAATCAACCAACGGACGCTTTTTGATGAGATTTTTCCGTTTCAAAACGCTGAGGGCATCAGCCAACGCGACAAAGGAGCCCGTGATCGACGCCGTTCGAGTCCCCCCGTCAGCTTGAATGACGTCGCAATCGATCCAGATCGTTCGTTCACCCATTCCTGTTGGGTCAACCACTGCCCGCAACGCCCGTCCGACCAAGCGCTGAATCTCCAAGGTTCGACCGCCCTGTTTGCCCTTGACGGCTTCCCGAGAGGTGCGTTCATGGGTCGCCCGCGGAAGCATGGCATATTCAGCGGTGACCCAGCCCCGGCCCTTATCTCTCAAAAATGGTGGGACCTTTTCTTCAACCGACGCCGTACAGATGACTTTTGTCCCACCCATTTCAATGAGAACCGAGCCCTCGGCATACTTGATAAAATCTCTGGTGATTTTGACCGGGCGAGTTTGGTCCCGTCGCCGCCCGTCAGCGCGGACTAGCTTCGTCGCTGCATTCATGAATGGTCCTCAATGATCAAGAACGTTGGATTATAGAGAAGGACGGATGAAAGATCAATTCAAGGCGAACCACGCAGGCCGGTTTTCAATCGCGAGTCCGTGTAAGCACGTAGCGAAGAACAAACAGACCTAAAATCAACACGCCGATCACGGCAATGAATGCATCTTCATATAAGAAAACGTATGGCATTGCAGTCAGAGTAATGATAGAGGACTCTCATTGCAATCATCGCAGACGCGGAAAAGGCTGTTCGGTTCGATCCAGAGAAAACCTTGACGCCGACCATGCTTGTTTCATTCGATGTCAAGCTTCGGAGGATGCCATCCGATAGAGAGACGACAAGGTCAGCTCAGAGCACTCGACCTTTGAAGTCGCAACACACACCGAGGATCGTGCCGTGTTGAAGTTGACAGAATAACCGAAATCACCGATGCTAACGAGACTTACCCACACGCTTTAATTACATGGAACAAATTCTCATAGTAGACGATGAGGCACCTATCCAACGCATGCTGGGTCGTCTCCTTGAACAGTACGGCTATGTGTGCACCTTGGCGTCTAACGCCATGGAAGCTCGCCTTCGGCTAAGCGAAAAAGAATTCGCGCTCATTCTCTGCGATGTGAATATGCCCGGGGAATCAGGCCTCGATCTCGTGAAGCATGTCCTGTCTGAATACCGCCATACCGCCGCCGTCATGGTCACCGGGCTCGATAATCCTCAGCTGGCCGGTGCGGCATTGGAGATCGGCGCCTACGGCTACATTCTCAAACCCTTCGAGTCCAATGAGATTCTTATTAATGTGGCCAATGCCCTCCGCCGACGCCGATTGGAAATTGAAAATCGAGCGCATCGAGACCGGCTGGAATTGACGGTATTGGAGCGGACATCCGCATTACAACATGCGGTAGAAAGCCTGGAACGTGCGGAAAAAGAACTGCGGCTGTCCCGAGAAGAAACCATTCAACGGTTGGCGATTGCCGCGGAATATCGGGATGGCGCCACCGCCCAACACATTCAGCGCATGAGCCACTATTGCGCGCTCCTGGCCCGGCGATATGGCTTGGAGCCGGAGCGCTGTGAACTGATCCGCATCGCAAGCCCCATGCATGATATCGGCAAAATCGGCACCCCCGACAATATTCTGCTCAAACCCGGCAAGTTCACGCCCGAGGAATTCAAAGCTATCGCACTCCATCCCGAAATAGGTTATCGCATCCTCTCAGGATCCGGTGCGGAGCTGTTGACGCTCGCCGCAACCATAGCCTGGACGCATCATGAAAAATTCGACGGCAGCGGATATCCGCGCGGCTTGAAAGCCGAGTCTATCCCTTTGGAAGGCCGTATCGCGGCCATCGCCGATACCTTCGATGCCCTCACCAGCAAACGCGTCTACAAACCCGCTTTCCCAATAGAGCAAGCCATCGACATCATGCATAATCGGCGCGGAAAGGACTTTGATCCTGAATTACTGGACACCTTCCTGGAAGGAATGGACGAAGTCCTCGCGATCAGAAGTCAATATGCCGATGGCGAGTGTGCATTGACAATACCGCAGGAAACCGATACAGTGGAACGTTAATAAGCCGGTGGATCCTCAGTGATTCTGCAAGGCACCGTCCAATTCTCTGTCCCCCAACACTAAACACGATCAGCGGACGAAGGAACTGTTCCGTACGCTGATGAGAACAAAGAGCGGAGGAGTGAATGACAACGTCTGTCGAAAGTCGCAATTGGATTGGCTATATCGCGGAAGCCTCGATGTCGAATGGCGCCATGCCATCATGGGAAGCGGCGGAGTACTTCACGAACAATCTTTTTGGAGAATCGCCCAATCCTCGTCTCCATGAAGCCAAAGCTCCATACGAAGCGATCTACCAATTTCTGCACCGGGTCTATAGCCCCATTGTCGAAGCGGCCACACGGTCGGTGGACATGCCGGCTTCCTCGATGATCCACGTGTTTACCGATATCAGCCTCATCGGCAATTCCGCCGTTCTGATCGTCTACTTCCCCGGCAATAATCAGCCGCACCATTTGTTGTTATTAGATGCGGTCAAAGCGTGGGATTTAATTTTCCCGGATGCCGCGGGATTCAACGAGTG
>JAICXS010000252.1 GCA_025934615.1 Nitrospiraceae bacterium | reverse complement strand
ATGATACGGAGCTGGTTCGATCGCTGCTGAAGTATTCGGGCTTTACCTTCACGACCGATAAGGAAACGGCGGACGTCGTCCTACTTAATACGTGCGCCATTCGCGAAAATGCGCACAGCAAAGTGTACGGCCATTTGGCGCGTCTCCGCCCGCTCAAACGTCAACGCAATCTTGTCGTCGGTGTACTCGGGTGCATGGCGCAGAATCTGAAGGAGGACTTGATCGAGGCGAAATCCATCGTCGATGTACTGGTCGGTCCCGATGGATATCGGCGGCTTCCCGCTTTGATCACACAGGCCATCGACTCGCAGGAACACGGGCTCATCCGCAAAGAGGTTTCGGTCGATCTCTCCGAATATGAAACCTATGATGATATTCTGCCTGAACGGCTGGATGGGCTGAACGGGTGGATCGCCGTCATGCGCGGCTGCGATAATTTTTGCACCTTTTGCGTCGTCCCGTACACGCGAGGACGCGAGCGGTCCCGCGACCCGCACGGGATTCTGCGAGAAGCCGAGCATCTTGCGGCACACGGCTACAAACAGATCACCCTGCTGGGCCAGAATGTGAATTCCTATCGCGCGGATAATTGGGATTTTGCGCGTTTGATCACCTCTGTGGCTGATGTGCCGGGCATCGAGCGGGTTCGATTTACGTCCCCGCACCCCAAAGACTTTCCGCCCGCTCTGCTCGATGCGGTCGCCGATCACCCGAAAATCTGCAAGCACATCCATCTGCCGCTTCAGTCCGGCAACGATCGAATCCTTGGACTCATGGATCGAACGTATACGCGGAGCGAGTATCTACGGCTGGTGGACGACATCCGCCGCCGCCGAGCCGATATCGTGCTGACCACCGACATCATTTGCGGGTTTTGTACGGAAACCGAAGACGAATTTCAGGACACGGTTCGCGTAGTGGAAGAGGTCGGCTATCATATGGGCTACGTATTCAAATATTCCCAGCGCAAGAATACGATTGCCGGACGCAAATACCCGGATGATGTGCCGGAAGCCATCAAGTCCGATCGGCTAAACCGGCTCGTCGATCGCCTCAAAACCATTTCTCTGCAACACAACCTCACCGCAGTCGGTCGGACCTTCCCCGTGCTCGTCGAAGGTGATGCCAAGAAATCCTCGGCGCAATGGATGGGCAAAACAGATGGTGGGATTACCGTCGTCTGGGAGAAAAGTATGAAGGCTGTGCAGCCGGGGGATGTTGTCCCGATCACCGTGACGCGAGTAACAGCGACGACGCTCTTCGGCCAACCCTTGTGACTTAAGGCGCCGTTCACGTCATATGTGAGCGTTTCGGAGTGAGCGGCTTTCCACCCATCCGGACATTGAATCCTTTCGAGTGCACGCTTTGCTTCGAGCCCCGAATCAGTCTGCGTCGATACGCCATCAGGCTCGTGGTATGGCGTAGGTCATCGCTACATGGATTGACGAGGTCGTCCAAATTTCTGAGCACGACTCGATCTAAGCGACACAGTCGCATGAGCATAATGAGCAGCGTATCAAAAAGGGCCAGCACTGTCCGTCTCCTATCGATGCGGCAAAGATCTATCCGATGAGGACCACACATGCGGATTGCAGACCTTCACAGTCGAAGCGAGGAAGGCGGCGACACAAGCATGGAGCTGCTCTCGCCAATCGAGAACAATTGACGGCCATACGTACCGTTCGCCGGCTACGATGCCCCGAATCGCCAGAACCAAATGGTCGGGAGCATGGTCTTTGGTGACATATCCCATCGCCCCACGGTGAAAGGCTTTCTTCGCATATCGATCATGCGCCGTGCTGAAGATCAGAATGGGAAGATCGCCGTGGTGGCTCTGTATCTGGCAAAACAGGTCATAGCTCGCCTTTCCCGCAAAATCGAGGAGGACAGCATCGGGATGGCAGGCGCTGATCTGCTTCATTGAGTCCGCCGCGTCTCGTGCTTCCGCGACGATACGAATGTCCGTAGCGCCACCAAAGATTTGCCTCAGCCCATGGCGCACAACGGGATAGTCAGCCAAGATGAGAAGGCGAAGCACTGAGGGAGACGTAGGCATCGAAGAGACAACACGACCTGAACTCGTGAGAGTCGTTGCAGGGGCAGGCTGGCGATGTAAAGCAATTTTGTCATTGTATGGTGCCATTCCATTCTCCTTTCTAAGAATGGCAGTACCATAGAGCGACGCCGTCAACTTTGCCACTCATCTTCGGAATAAGTAATGCGACTTTAGTACTATAACGTCCTACATGCCGATCTGTCCCTTGTCGTACGAACTTCTCGATATCAAGGTACCGGCCGATACCATCCGGACCGTTCGTGCACCATGACGATTTTTATAGAGAATTTACGAAGTGCGACCCGAGGGCCTTGGGATGGTGTACCGTCTGGACCGACCGCTTACGAGCGTAATCGGTCATTTTTCCAGATCCAAGGGATTATCAAGAACCGCTATGTTGACCTGCTCGAACAGCCGCGGCGCTCCCACGCATGACCCTTGGCTTTCGATTGTAATTGTATATGGAGGGACCCGTGATGCCGGGCACGCAATGGATCTCATGGATTCACCGTGACGATGCGTGTAGAACTGCTCCGAGCCTTCGGCAGCACTCCGTCATTCGTATAGGATTCGGTGCTACGACGTTAAGGGGACCGCGGACGGTGCCGTCCGTCAACGCCATCCAATGAGCCCGACCGCCCCTGACACTGATCAGGCATTACGTGCGGATCTTCGATATCCGCTACATTCGCGATCAGGTCTACCTCAACCCCTATCCGAAAGAGCTCATGCTTCGGAACCATACGTAGAGAGCGTTAAACCCAATCCGAGCTGGCTCGGTCCCGCGTGGACCGAAGTTGACTGCTCAGGGTTTCGCGGATAGTGGTGCTGTCCACATCTAAGGCCGCCGCCTCTTCGTTGGAAAGAATCGATGCGTCTTCCGGGTTCAACTCGATGCGATAATGGTTCTTACGAATAGAGAACCATTCGATATAGGGATGTGGCGGCAAGTTCGGATGCGGATCGAACGAGATCAGACTGACCTCTCCGACTTGCGGGATTTCAAAATCGTACAAGGCATGTCCGGCCAGGTCGTCATCTTCGAATCGACTATTCTGAAAGCGAATCGCTCTGCCGGCAATCTCGCCTTTGAAGTCACCTTTCAGACAGACATCGACAGGCCCCAACACCGCCAACGTGATTCGCCCGACGACAGTCCCCGGCACGCGGTTATCGAGTACGCCATCTTTGACCCATCGACCATTGCCGAATTTTTGTGCCATGGTATTACAAGGCGGCTGGGGACTCGACGGGTTCGGTCGCCTTCTCCACTTCCGGAGCGATCGCGCCTATGACGACCGCGACAAGGATAATGGCGCTCCCAAGCAATCCCCGCGCGTTCATCTGCTCCCCTAGAAAATACCAGGCTAACCACGCCGCATAGGCCGGTTCCAGGGAAAAGATCAGCGCCACACGTTGGGCGGGCACGAGTCGCTGAGCCCACACCTGCACGGCAAATGCACCGGTCGCACACACGCCGGTGATGGTCAGTCCCATCGCAAGCAAGGCGGTCGGAGCAAAGGCGCCCTCCTGCGGCGATTCCAGCCACATGGTCGGGAAGAGAATACAGCTCATCAGCATCATCTGCCACACGAAAAAGGAACGCGGGTCACCCTCACGCGAATACGACTCTAAGCAGACGATATGAGCAGCAAAGGCGAGCGCACATCCCAACGTCAGCAGATCTCCAAGGGTCGCTACAACCGTGGGATTGATTAAACACCATAACCCGATGAGCGCGAGCGCAGCGGACAACCAAATACGCGGCTGAAATCGGCCAAGCAACAAAGGCACGAAGACAACGTACAACGCGGTGACGAACGCGGAATTGGACGCACTGGTGTACTGCAGTCCCACTGTTTGCAGCACATAGCCGAGAAACAGCCAGACCGTGGCGATTGCGCTTCGGGTCAATGTTATCCGGTCCCAGCGTAGCGCTTTGCGCATGAGGGCGAGCATGGCGAATGAGCACAGTGTCCCGATCAAAAAACGAAGGAAGAGGAAGGACAAGGGCGGGATTTGTTCGAGAACGGCTTTGGTGGCGGGAAATGTAGCGCCCCAGATGAATGTTGTCAGCAGCAGCGCAAGCTGGGGCATTGGAATAAAAAAGTGATCAGCCGTCGGCGCCCGGCTTCAGACCACGATTCTTGCTGAGTGCTGCAGGCCGATCGCTGATGGTGTGTTTGTTACGGTTTGCACAACGTGCAATTTTTTTGAAAGGTAACCCCGGACTGCTCCATCGCGGCTTCAGCACGCGCCTTGTCCGGATAATCGAACCAGCCGCCTTCCCAAAAATCCTTATACACATGATTGGAGGGAACCTCGGAACAACGCT
>JAICXS010000138.1 GCA_025934615.1 Nitrospiraceae bacterium | reverse complement strand
TTCGCGTTCTTGAAAATTGTCGCCGCGGCTGGGTCGCGGCGCCCCAGTACCGCCAGAGTGGTTGTTTCGTTTTTTTCACACGTCCTCCATCTATTCGCCGCATTCCTTCACGACATACCGCCCAATCTTTGCTATTCTTATAGCGTACGTTAAACGAAGGTGACATGATGCGAATCGGCTGCTGGTCTATCTTGTGGGCGCTACCATGCCTTTTCGGACTGCCGGCTGCCGGGTTCAGCGACACGTCCACACGTCCGTTTTGGACGGAACAAGCCATGTTTCGGTTCGGTGATGAGCTGTTCTTTACAGGGCGCGCATCCTGCTCGCCAAGGGCCGAAGAAGGGCGGCAGAAAGCGTATGAGGCCGCCATTCAAGAAGTGCTGAACTACACGCAGGCGCCCCGCCTAACGGGTGTCCCCGTCGAGACGCAAATGCTGTTCGAAGATCACGGTGACATAGGCTGTCCGCCGGGGACCGTCACCGTATGGCGGCTCTTGCGAATTCCCGAAGTCCCGCTCGATGCGATGGCCAAGCGCGCTCGACAGTCTGTCCGTCAGATCCTTCCTGAAACGAACTCGACATTTCAAGCCATACAGGATTTGACGCTCCGAGTCGGCATGAGCCGAGAAGATATTCATGAACGGTTCGGACTGCCGCGATCGGTCCTTATGCGACGCAGCACCCGTGACGTGCAATATGACTATGCGCAGTTCGGCTTGATGCTCACCGTGGATGAAGCGGGGAGTCTGCTCCGCTGGCACCTTGCGGCTCCGCAATCCGCAACAGCCTCACGCACCTCTCCCGTGGATTGGATTCCACCGCTCAAAGAGCCGCCATTGAAAAGCAATCCCAACCTGGAACCGACACTCGATCTCACCGATCGACTGCGGGGCTTGGAAGCACGCAGCCATCACGAATTGAAAGAGGATGCCGGGATCATTTGTTCACGGCGATGGCCACGGGACCCGAATCTTCAGCGAACCTGCGAGCCCTACGAGTACGAACATTTGAAATTAATCGAAAAACAAGCTAGGCAGTAACCCATCGTCGTAGGTAAACCGAGTCGGTACCTGAGGCGCGATCTCCATCGGTACATGGGCTCTATTCTCGACGACGCAACTCTGCCCTACATAGTATTGGATGCTCCACTGCTGCTAAGATCAGCTTGTAAGTCGCCTGGCTCCCCTCCTTCTTCCTTTGGTACGGTCAATCCCGCGTCGTAAGAGGCAATTCAAGAGAAAAGATGCTTCCTTCCTCTGGCATACTCTCACACCAGATACGGCCATTGTGCTTCTTGATGATGCCATAACTCACTGGAAGCCCGAGTCCAATTCCCTTGTTGACATCTTTGGTGGTGAAAAATGGATCAAATATCCTCTCGCGTACGTCGAATGGGATGCCGATGCCAGTGTCTTGGATAGCTACGTGCGCATGCTCCAAGTGCCTTGACGTCATAATAGTAATCACCTTCGTGGCGGTGGAAACAACCGCGTCTCTCGCGTTGGTCAGCAAATTGGCCATTACCTGCTGTAATTGAATGGGATCGCCCTGCACGATGAGATCATCCTCGCTTAACTGCATTCGCAGAGCGATGTTGTGGGCCGCAAGTTGCTGTTTGAGCACGACCACACTCGATTCAACCACGTTATTGAGATTCACTGACGTCCGAGGCGACAAAGATTGTCCTGCAAAGCTTCGCAAGGCGTTTACGATCTGTGCTCCCTTCTGGACCTGTTCCATAATGCTCCGGAGTGCAGGGATAAGGTCCGGGGCGGTCGATGAGCCGGCTTCTAGACCTTCAATGAGATTCCCAGCGAAGAGCCCGATATTATTGAGCGGGTTATTCAATTCGTGAGCCACACCAGTGGCAAGTTCCGCGATTGAGGCAAGCTTAGCGGCATGTAATAGACGAGCCTGCTCTTGACTTAACGACCGTTCCAACACCTCCGCCTCACCCAATATTGGAGGGATCTCATCTTCTGAGCTCTTCTGATCGCTGACTTCGTGAAAAAGGCAATTCACGGCACGCACGTGTCCGTTCTTGATCAGAAGAGGAAACACCGTCATCCGCCAGCCTCGGCAGTCCACAGAGGCGTGTAATGCCGAAGACGATGTCTCACTCTTGCACACCGAGCCCTGCCGATAGTGACGAGCGACTATTTCGGCCACGGAGAGCGTGACTTGGTCCTCCGTCCGTCCTAAACGCCCCTTGAGGCTCTGGCCTTCCACCTCCGCTTTTTGACTTCTGTTCCACAGGTCGTGCCATAGCCTTTTCAAGACATCACCTCCTTAACGAGTTTCAATGCGCCGTTGATATTGAGTTGATGCAGTATGCCCCAATACAGCATGAGGGCACTATCGGGAGAACCCTGAGAACGCCGGCCACGAACTCTGGAGGGAAGGCCTCAAAGACATGATCCTGAAGAATAGGTGGGTGGAGACAACGGTTACGAATCCGCCGTGATCAGTTCGATCCTAATCGCATATCGCACCAGACCGGCGACATCATGAATTCCTAGACGCTTCATGATGTCCATGCGATGCGTCTCGATGGTTTTGACGCTGACTGAGAGTCGCTGTGCCGTATCTTTCGTCGAGTGCCCTTCGGCAATTAATTGCAACACTTCACATTGTCGAGGCGTTAATGCTTGAACTGAAGTTGATTTCTTTCCGCCCTGGTGTAAATGTTTCCCAACGAGCGGCTTAGAACCTTGCTCCTGCACGAGCATGGCCCCTTGCCACAACGTGTGTAGTCTCTCGTGAGTTTGCTTAAGCACTATTTCAGCCTGCTTACGATCTAAATAGGACGACACACTATTCGCAAACGAATTGATCAGATCACGTTCCTCGGCAAGGAATGGCCCCTCGGCCTCCGGATATTTCTCCTCAAGATACACGACTTCAATCGTTCCGGTTTCGCCAGCAGTTGTGTGTATCGGAGCGCTCTGCATCCATGCGGTTGACCGGAAACTTGGTGTTACGTATTCTTTTTCGCCGAATAGAATGCGACACGCAGTAATCTCCGGATATTGCCAAGCCGGCGGCACCAAATCGACGATGTCTTGTAGCACCTCGGAAGAAGACTTGGTACTGTCCCGCATCACACGGATGACCTTGTGTAAGGTCGTCAATTCTTTGATACGCTCGCGAAGATGATGACGCTTACGAGTCTCCTTCGGATTTTTCATCGAATGTTACACATTAACTTTGCCGGCCAATTTTCCCGCGCTACATCGGCTTATCAAGATGCAAGGCTGCAGGGCGCTGTGACCGCCAGACTATTTCATACGCCTTCGACCTATCGGTCATCACATAGTCAGACGATCACTTTGTGTTCTGTCGTTCCCGACGACGGATGAAAACAGTTCTTCTGTCGCCGCGAGCATGGAAGATGCGCGCGATTAGACGGGATTAGTCGAGGCCGAGTGTAAGCAGATGCTGTGCCACACGCACGCACGTTTAAACCATCGCTGTCCCCGGGGAAACTTTTTAAATGGTGTATGAATACGATCACGCGAATCGTAACACTACACGGATGGCCGTCACATACCACGACTCGTACGACCAGACGATTTTCCCACGAGCAGCGCTTCGAAAGTCTTTTGCTTGTTTTTCGCGGCGCTATGCTGTCGTCCAGTACGTCTCTGGACGTAACTCGCAACCCACTAAGCATTCCAGTCACACACTGAACGTGCCTAGCTATTTGTTTCTTCAATCTTCCTTACTGGACCTCAGTTCTTTGCCACTTTAGGAACGTAGCTTTCTCTGCTGAACCTGTACAACCATAAGGCGGTCTCGAACAGAGACACAGGATATCAAGCCATGCACATGCCCTTAACGTCTCTATATTTAATGAGGCCTAAGAGTGAGTACGAGGTGCACCCGTCCGCCGCACTGTCTCCACTGAGCGCATTCGCTCCATGTCCATCTTTACAACTCATCACTGTTCTTCCGCCAATAGGGCGGCGATCGATCATACCGGCTCCCGTCCATCGTCATAATTCAGAAAACGTCTTTTCATCGACCGCAAGCCGTCAGGAACAGCGAAGATCTTTTCGTCGGCTCGTTGCGGTCTTTGACCACTCGTGGTTTCCAAACGCTGGAGTGTCCGGAGTAATTTTGAAGGCCGCTCTGCCGATTCGCCCCAGTCCATTAATCGCAATCGCTGTCACGTGGTCGTCTCACTCATCGCCTTTCCGACGCCCTGAAGCCAGTTCTTCTACAACTTCTTTGAGCACTAGTGCCTGGTTGTGCTGCTCATCGGCGGCACTGTAAATCAGCGTGATAGCTTCGTGGCGTGCCCGGTTCGCCAATTCCTTGAGCCTCTCGATGCCGCCGGATTCGGCCAACTCCTTTCGGTAACGTGTTTGAAAGCCTGCCCACTTGGCAGGATCGTGGGCAAACCATTTCCGCAGCGCCGTGCTGGGCGCCAGCTCTTTTCTCCATTCGTCAATTCGCGCCCGTTCTTTGCTGAACCCGCGCGGCCATACTCGATCGACTAAGATTCGCACACCGTCTTGCTTGTTCGGTTCACTGTAGACGCGCTTCATCCGTATCATCCATACCTCCGCGACCGTCGCTCGTTCCTATTTGGTTCGTTTTCCAGGCACTTCTCGTTCTGTAGTATTTCCCCACACAGCGAATGATTTTCTGTTCATCACCGACGAGAATCACTTTTCGAGTCGAATCCATCAGCGTTGGAGTTTCGCTCCGACCCGAGATCTTCTTCAAGAGCGGCTGCTTTTGATTTGTCCGGTGACCTATTCCATAAGATATAGTCGACTTCCCATTCCGACATCTTCAGACGATTCTGTCCGCTGTATTCGCACTCTTCAAACTGGAAGAGCCTCTAACCTAATCCATCTCCGTGACGGCACCCATAGCGAGCTCCGTGCCGAGCGGAAGTCGTTCGGTCCCTCGGCATCCCGGAGAGCAGCAACAAGGGCAGGACTAGAATCATGCCGAGATTGCGACAGTATTTCATCGGTAATCTCGCTTTCTCATTATGACATGGCTAATCGAATCGGCGATCCGCATTGTCGGCATAAACAGATGCCACGGAGAGCCATAGAAATGACAGCAAGATCGTTGCGGTGCCACGGCTGCAACGGTTGAGAGCCGTGTTATCGCGTGGCTTGCATGAGAGGATGCCTGCTCCGTCACAACTTGCCTGATTGCTGATATCACTTCAGATATCTTTCAGATACCTTCAGAAAGAGCGGTGGGCAAACCGTCGAACGTTTTCGCCTGGATGGATAAGGTGGACCATTGATGCCAGAAGATCCCTGGGACCGGCATTTCACCCCCCGTGTCTCGTTCTGGCAGCATGGTGCTCGATGAAATGGTGAATCATCAGGGACAGTAGAGTGGGAATCAACCGGGGCAACACGTGCGTGTCTCCGTTAGCGGATGGAAATGCTCGGTCCTTCTAGTCGGCTAGCGCACTTCAAGCTGTCGGTGAGGCCTGAAGTGGTCTTTCGTCCACGCCAGTCGGAACGAAACGCAAGGGGGTACATACGATGAACATACCAGTGGTCGCGATTAATGTGTACTCGGTGCCACAAGGAAAGGAAGAGGAGTTTTTAGTATGGTGGCATGAATTAAAGGAAACGATAATCGGCAGACCAGGATTCATCAAAGGCAGATTACACCGCAGCCTTCAGCCGGGCGCCCGCTTTAACTTTATTAATGTGGTGGAATGGGAAAACTCGAATTACTCGCAAGCGTACGAACGTAATGTGCGATGGATGCAGGCAAGGTTGAATGAGTTAGAAGTGGAAACGACGCCGGCCCTCTTTGCCGTAGCCTCGGAGTACTAAAGGGATTCGTCACGCGCCGCCAGGAGGTGGCTGCACACTATGCTTGC
>JAICXS010000339.1 GCA_025934615.1 Nitrospiraceae bacterium | reverse complement strand
CTCGTTTCGCCTGCTTGAAGTTCGGTGCGCGGCCTTCTCGCAAACTGTTGGACAAGGCTTGTGCCGCTCCCGCGGCTTGAGCGTACCCGTTTTTAGCCAGCGATCGTGTGGCTGAATGTCGGTCTGTCCGTTTCACGTCGATAGATTTTGCCTGTTCCAATTCGATGGTCAGCACACCCCGTTCCTTCAACTGCAGCGAGAAATCAGCGAAGGTGACAGCGTTCGGATCGAGCGTGACGAGCATATAGGCGAATTCTCGCAGGTCCGTGGCTTCTATCGCAGGTGAGAACGAAATCGCGCCGAATTTCCAAGCGGCAAAGATATCCATTAACCCGGTAAATACGGAGATTTGCTGGATGGTCATTTTCAAATGCATGTCACCGAGAAAAAAGAAATCGTTTTGAAACCGCAGCGTAACCGGACCATCGTGGGCCAAGGTCTTCACGATGGATACGATGGCATTGACCGGCTGGCTTAGTGCGGCATTCCCCCGGTCGTGGATGCGGGCGGTTCTGATCAGGGAATACAGTTGGCTGACACATTGAGCGCCGAGCCAGAGAATCTGTTGATCGAAAATATCGCGAGCCTCAGAACCTCGCGCAACTTTGGCAGACAGGGATTTTTCATGTGTGAGGAATGGTTGATCGGCTGTTGTGGTCGATTCGCCTGCAAGCTTCATCTCGCTCATGTCGGTTCGCTTTCCAGGGGTTGTCGTTTCATAGCCGCCGTCAGGGCATCGGTACAGGCTTTTCGAATGGCTCGGTTGAATCGCCGTTGACCCGCCTTCAGGGCGAGTAGCGCTGCCGAAGTTCCTAATGCTCCAAGCGCCTCGGCCGCAAGAATGCCTTCCTGAATTTTCTTTCGATTTATCCATGAGGAGGTGGTCACTAGGCGGTGCCAATAAGGGATACTGTCCTCTCCCGTCGTTTGTCGCAGGGCTTGGAACACCGCCTTTTTCTTGGAGATGGGGCGGTCATGGAACGACTTGTGGTCTACAATCGGGGCCCATGCGGCGAACGATGCCGTGTACGTGCCGGTTAAGAGCACTTTGAGCGCAAGCTGGCGAATCGACTCCTCCGTATCGTTCAGAAAGGGAATAAAGGAGTCGCCTTTCCCTGATGGGCTAATGGCGCGCAACGTCCGGACGATTTCTTTCCGAACGCGGGCGTCTTCATGAGTGCGGATCGGTTCCAAATGCTTCAGGAACTGCTCGTGCCCCAGTTTGCCCATAATGTAGATGGAGTTACGCACCACGTACCATCGCGTATCCGTAAGGCCGCGCATGAGCAGCGACGGATTCTGTTTGGCATGGATAGCCAGGACGTCACACACCATCATCCGATGCGTCTTGTAGGTCAGGTTCGCCATTAATGTGCACAGCGGTTGAGCGGTATGGGGGTCCAGCATTAGAAGCAATGCTTGTAGATCGTCAAGGCTAGCGGTGGGGCAGGCATTGAGCGCCGTCTCGATCGCCTTGATGCTGTCAGGATGACTGAGCGAGCCACAGAGCTTCGCTAACTTTGCTTTATGGTGCTCCGAAAGATTGGGACACAGTTCCTGTGCTTCATGGAGGAGGCAGACAAACGCATTGAGCAATTTCCAGTCACCGTGCCGTGTCAACGTTGCCAAAATGTCGCCGAAGAGGTCCAGCAGTCTGTTGAGCAGGACGTCCGATGTCTCACTGGTCAGGATAGCGGTCAGCATGTCGAGGAGATAGGTGGTATGATCCCTGGCCGATTCCGCTCCAATCTCCTCCAGCAGTTTCCTCTGTTCCTCGGGGGAAATCTCATAGATGGCAGGCCCTGCCTGCCCCGCCGGGCCGGATGCCCCTCCTTTTTGGCGGCTGGCTTCTGTGCCGGCGATGTGGCGAAGTTGTGAAGGAGGACTGTTCAGTGTGTACGACTCTTGAGGAGTCAGCACCGTCATCACATCTGCCGCATTGACGATTTCTTCGGCCGTCACAAATGAGATGGTGGCCAAGTTCTTTTCCCAGAGGCGAGTGACGATATCGTCGTCGGATGTGTCGGAGTCGTAGGTGCCCCACAATGCTTCCAGAAAATAGGCTAAGTCGTCTTGGCTCAACCCTTGGTGAAAAGAAAGTTCTCGGATGCCATCCGCGTGCAATTTAAAGGCGAGGTTTTCATTCGAGGACGTCGACTGATAGACAGGGATGCCCTTATAGATCAGTTCCGCGCGTTGCGCCATGAACTGTAATACGCCATGAGTGGTCAGTTGAATGGTGAGATCATGATAAAATTGCTGAAAGAATTTTTGGGCAACAGGATTTTTTGGCCCATAGGTTCGCGTCGTTTTAAACGTCTTATCCAAGAGGGCTATGAGTTGCTTGATGGCCTGTATTTCAGGGGGGGCGAGTGCAGCGGTGGACTCTTGGAGCCACGCGAATGATGAAGGGGTGGACTGCGCCATGGATATGAAAAACTGCCTATCGTAAGTGAGTATGCTGCGCTGTCTTCGTTATGGTATGTGTCAACAATGGCAAAGCTTGAGGGTTCATAGTCACGGTCTTACCTGGGATGTCTGCAAAAGTGTCCCCGGTTCATGAGGCTTTGTCAATTCCATCATGGCCGCATACAGGATCGTCCTGATGAGAAAGCGTATGGTGATCGATGCGGAATTCCTCTTGTATGTCGATCGTCTGTTTCGGGGATAGTCTCACGGCCGGGTACCAATCCCCAACGTGGGACGTTCCTTACACAATCGAAACGCCCTATGGCACATTTCTTCAAGAACGACTGGGCGAGCAGGCGACCGTCGTGATCAGCGGAGTGTGCGGGGAGGTGACACACGACATGATGTTACGGTTTCCGCACGACGTCGTGTCACATACGCCCGATTATGTCGTCATCTTGGGCGGCACCAATGATCTCGGATGTCATCTTGCGCCGCCCGATATTTTTAACAATCTCCTGCATATGTACGAACAGGCGCTTGCCGCCGGCATACGGCCCGTGGCCGTGACCGTCCCTTCGATCAGGATGGAAGTCAATCCCGCTGATCGTTATTGGCTGGATGAGTTTGTGGTGCAACGACAGCACTTGAATCGGTTGATCCGTCATTACTGCGCCAAGCAAGCAGTGGCCTGCGTCGATCTGTTCGAGGCGACGGTTGAGCCGAATACTCTGTTGCTCGCCGGCCCTTACTCAAACGATGGATTACATCTCACGACGGAGGGGTATCGGAAGATGGCCGATCTTATCTACGAGCAGGTCTTCCACGCACGTGTTCGCGGACAGCATGAAAGAACTGAGTGACTCCTGTATGATTCAGGCTATCGAAGACCGCAATTTCGATCGCGCTGTGGAAAGCTCGGGCGTCCCCGTATTGGTGGAATTCTGGCAGCCCGGCTGTGGAGGGTGTCAGGCGCTGATGCGTGAGTTGGAGAAGCTCGACGCGGAATGCGATGGCCGCCTTCTGATCTTAACAATGAACGTCCAAGGAAATTATCAAATTCCAGCAGAACTCGACATAATATCCCTACCGGCCCTTGCTCTGTACATAAATGGACGGTTTGAACGATTCATTGGTGGATTGGGAAAGAAAGAAGAAATTCTTAAGCAGCTTCCGCCTCTCTAGTTGTCTATTCGCTCCCGCACCTCTGTCGTT
>JAICXS010000122.1 GCA_025934615.1 Nitrospiraceae bacterium | reverse complement strand
TATGGATGTACTTCGCCAACGATCGGTGGAACGCCCTGACCTGTCGGCGAGGGTTTTCCTATTTCTGGGGAAATTAAGAATCCGCTGCCGTCCCCCCGAATTCGTCCGTGAGCCTGTGTCTTTCAAGGCCGGGAATCTATGGGTACTGGGTGCAACCGCTTCGAACGGACCGCGGTGGCGCTCCGCAAGGTCGAATATCGATGCAAAACGCGATGCCAGGGGCCATTATTGTGACCGGGCCTTCACGGTCTCATTAGCGGTCGTCCTTAGCTTTACGGTCTCCAGATTGTGTCCATACGCAAGGTCGGGAACAGGTTGGTTCACTGGCGGTGCATTTCAGTTCGCACTCTTTACGATGTGGAACGACAGAGCGGTACTCTCATGGAAATAGGTTTTTGTTGCAATGCGCTGGGAGCCCCTTCTACCCAGCAGTCTAATAATAACAGCCTCTTGAACCCCCAATGACGACCGGTGAATCATGATGCCAAATTGGACGAATCCGATGCGGCTACTATCGTCTGGACCAAGACAGCGATGTCAAAAGGCTTGCGCACGACAGCAAAGAGATGGGCCGGAAGTACTTCTCCGGGAGATTCCGGAACACCGGTGATGAGAATCACGGGGACACGGTGAGCAAGAGTCTTAATGCGACAGGTCAGTTCATCTCCCGGCATTCCCGACATCAATAAGTCTGTAATGACTACGTCGAAGCGCTCCTGTTCCAGGTGGTGCAATCCGTCCTGCGGGCACAACGCGGTCGTGATATCGCTATGAGGAAGCCGCCGCGTCAATGCGGGCGGTAAGGCTTCAAGGAGCAGCGGATCATCGTCGATTAAGAGAATGCGCATGTCTTGAGTATCACACGGATAAGCAGAACATGGTATCGGCGTGAGGCTCGCTCAAGACGGGTTAGTTTCTTACATCGAAAATCGCGGTGGGGCTGCTCGCTTCTCTTTAAGAGAAAGAAACCTCTTGGGAATCCTCAGAGCGAAACTGTCCGCGAAAGAACCTAAGACCAAGGTTCCAAGAAGCAATTCATTTCACTGTCCGCACTACGCACGCTTGCTCTAGTGGCGAACAGAAACAATACTGATCATGATTTACTATTGGCTAAACTCACCTCTCGCTCCTTTCGGCACTGTAATCAGCCGATTGCGATCGGCTCTGACGGTTGAGGTATTGTTATCCATGACTGTGTCTCCCCATCCGCGTAAGTAGAGGGCTTCCAGGACGGGCTCGGTCGTGCCTGATGAACCTGCCGCATTAAGCCGCTTGTCCGAAACCTGGCCTACCACCGTTACTCGAGCCCACTGACGAGACTGTTCCGGAAGATCACTCCGGCGAATTCTCACCCAATAATATCCCGCTTCCGGGCCATCAAGAGACAGCGGACGATGCGGCCGATAATCTTTATCCAAGGGTCTATTCTTCAGCCGAAGGAGGACCTGTTCGCCATCCTGCTTTTCCTCGACGATCACGCCGCCTAGGATCACGACTTTCTCCCTGTATGCATCCGGATTTGAGGCGAGGGCTGTCAGTGTGACACTGGGTTCGGCTTGGTCAACGTACCGGCTCGGGATCACCGTGGAGCAGGCGGAGATCAGGCACACAATTGCAATGGACATCGCCGGGCTAGTGTAATGTATTTGCGAAACGATCTTACTTTCCACGGTTAATCTCCCTCTACTAAGCTGTGCCCCCAATTTCCGCGTACCCTCCCACCATGGAGGGAGTCTCATGTTGACATAGACAGTGTCGATTTCCAACATCGCGAGGCGTTGGTCAGCGGAGCGCCTTCATTGCTCTAACCTCACTAGCGCTGTGAATGAACTGAAGTGAAGGTCTAGGCTGTAACAGAGATAAAATGAAGGAGGGGTTCTTGGGATGCAGAAGGCATTCTCGCATCAGATACGGGAGAGCCTCTGGGTGTCCTGGTCATGACTGGACAAGCTGTTGGACCGCAGCGCGCTCTTTTTTTCCGATTTCAATCCATTGTTCGGCGATGGGGACAATCCGTTTCATTCGAGCTGCGACAGCTTCTAATCTCGGTGGAGGAACGTCTATCGCGCGCTGAGACACTATCGTGAGAAAACTGTGCAAGCCGTGAAAAAACTGCATAACCGGTTTCGCCTCACAGGTCCGCGCTGCCTCATGCAAGGCCTGCACTTCTTGCAGAAGCGTGTCCATCGGTCCGTCGGAACGCAGCATATCGGTATGAGACGATGTGCAGTCGTCAAAGATGTCGGCTATCGTGGGAACCCGTTTACGAACCTCGCTTATAAATTGCTCGTCTGACCGGTCGAGTTCTTGCACGATTTGGTTCACCACCGTGGCATCGATCAATCGCCACCCTCTTTCTCCATAATCACGTTTGGCTCTCCGGACAATGGCTTCCGCCATATGCGTGAGGTCAGATGTTCCCGGATGATGGCGCTGAAATTCAGCGAGTCGATCCATGACACTGGTTGAAGGCGGAGAAGCCGACATCGGCGTGGAGGATTCAACAGGAGGCGCAAAGAGGGGCTGGGCATCTACAGCGGGCTCTGCGGCCACCTCGGTTACCCGCTTCAGAATCTGATCCAAATTCGGCACACGTCCGATCTTCATGTCGCCCAGAGTCATTACCGCCGCAATAATGCCGTTAAAACCCTCCCTCAACGCGCCGAGTTGCGCGGCGGTGGTCCTTCCATTCAATGCCTGCATCGTCTGCAACAGCGGAAGCAATCCGAACGCGAGTTTTTCGAGATCGCGCAATTCCACGGTGGCGGCCGAACCACCAAGGTTCGTGATCCCGCACACGATGGTCTCATACAGTTTGTTTTTTCGGTTGGAAACGGGGTGGTGTTCTAATTCGAGCAGGGCAGTGTTGCTTTGGTTAATCCATTCTTGCGCTTCCAATACAAAAAGTCCCAACACTTCATCGAGAAACGTATCTTCATGAGCAGTACTGGACATAGAAAAAGAGCAATGCTCGTCTCACGACCACCGAAGGACCACGGTCATCGATTCCGACCCTCATCCGGACTGCCGGCTAAGCGGCCGATTTTCTCCAGCAGATTCGCGCATTCTTCCGCGCGCCCATTGGCACGTACCAGTTCTTGCTCAAGATCCGTACACCGCGTGGCCAAGTTGGACGCGCGCGTTTGCTCTTCTGCCAACGCCAGTTCAAGCGTCTTGAAACGTTCGCTCGACTCCCCATGCGTCATTACTTCGCGTGCCAACTCCGCCAATCGTTGCTGCTGATCGGAGAGCAACGCCTGTAAGGCTTCCATCGTGACATGGTTCTCACTGGGCGCCGCGGGCGTTTGAACGGTCATTGAGGCGGTCCGCAATTCCGCTACTAAGGATTCCAGCTCAAGATTTCGTCTCTCGACGCCGCTGAGCCGTTCGCCGTGAGCCGACAGTTCTTCAATCTTGCGCTGATACGCAGCCAGAGACGCTTCCATCTCTCCAATTCGACCCTCTCTTTGAGTCGCTTGCTCCACTTGTTCACTCATCCGAGCCGACCTGCCTTTTTCTTCCTCCAGCAGGCTTTCCAATTCTTTAATTCGGGTGGACGACTGGCGGAAGGACTGCAACTGTTCTTCTGTAATGCGATAAGCTTTCGGTCCCGACATGATGACTGAAGGGTCCTCCGATGAAGGCGGCGCCAAGTCAGGAGCCGATGCGTCACCATTCGAAGGGACGGTCGCCGAAGGGGAGGTGACGATCGGCGCCTCCTTCTCGGTTTGTTTAGCGAGCATGTCGCGAACGCGATCCTGAAGGGACGCGCCCTGAAACGGCTTTTTCAGCACGCCGTTGGCCCGACACGATTCGGCCTGCCGGCTCACTTCATCGTTCACGATGCCTGAAATCAACAAGACCGGCGTATCGGCCAGGGTGGCTTGTGATCGCACAAACCGGCAGACATCATAGCCACTTTTATCCGGCATGATGACGTCGGAAATGATGAAGTCCGGATGTTCTGTGGAGAGATAAGCCATAGCCTCTTCTCCACTGGCGGCGAGCGCCACTTCCATCCCGGCTTCCGTGAGAAGCCGTTCAGCTACTTTCCGAACCGTAATACTATCGTCAGCAACAAGAACTTTTGGCATGGGAACCTCCGCTCTCTCCGTCGAGAGATCTCGCATTGAGCCCCAAATGGGCCAATGAATACACCGGCAATTCTTCGGCTTCAATTCGACACGTTCCAATCACGTCGGAATCCTTCCAGGCGACGGGACGGATGCTCGCCTCGCTGACCGATTGCAGCGTTGGAATGTCGCCATCGATACACACGGCCATCAGACCGTCCTTTCGCTTCGCGATTAAACACAAGAGCGGGACACCTTTGACCTGCACGTTGAGTCGGCCCGCCAAATCAAACACCGGAAGAATGTCTTCTCCCCGCTTGAGGACGGCACTGATATGAGGGGTCCCGCTAGGAATCGACACCCCATCGGTCCACGGCCAAATGCCGCCTACGTCACTGGCACGCGCCGCCATCCGACGCCCTCCCACGGAGAAGACGAGCAGCATGACCGGCTTGACCCTGGCGGGGTCTTGCGTAGCCTTCCTAGATCTGAGCCCAGGGAGTGTCGTCGGCATCGGTCACTTCCTCAAATTCAATTTCATTCCAATCCAGAGTATCGCGCTGATCCGTCGCCACGTCCATGATGGTTGGCGAAAGGGCTTCGGGTCGGTGCCCATGGGGTTCAAGACTGGGAGAAGACAAGGCACGGCTGCCACGATCGTCACTCAGCAGCCAACGGGTATGAAGAATCAGTGCAATGGTCTGCTGAAACGAGAACATGCCGGCGATCCAGCGGCGCTCTGGCCCAGTGAAATGCGGCAAGAGCGACTTGATCTTCGTTGCGTCGATGTCGTGCAATCCGAGCACGCCATCGACTCGGAACGCGACGTGTGCCGCCTGCGTTCCGCACACTACTATTCTCGATTCCTGAGAAAGATAGGAACCTGTAAGTCCGAAGCGCTCCGATAAATGCACCGCCGGCGTGGCAATACCAAATGTCGACAGTATGCCCTCTGCGTCGCCTTCCTCCGGACGGATAACACTCCGGACCATATCTGCCTGCAGGGCAAAGAGAGTCTGTCCGCATGCCAGCATCAAAAACTCCATCACCTGAGCGACAGGTACGACCGCGCGTTCACGCCCTCGAAGACTCACTCTCCGCTCCCTTCTTTACAAGACCCTTGCACCGCTTACTGCGTCTTCGCCCCAGTGGCCTGCCCTGCCCAACGACCCACTTCCTGGATTAACGTTCGTTCTTCGACCGGTTTCGCAATATACCCGGACGCGCCGACGCTCAATGCCATTTGACGATGTTTTTCGCCCGCTCGGGTGGTCATGACCAAGATCGGCGTGGATTTTGTTTGAGGCCGATCGCGTAGAGCTTGAATGACTTCATACCCGTTCAACTTGGGCATTTCCAAATCAGTAATGATGAGGCGGTACCCGCCGGCGGATGCCTTTCGCAATCCTTCTTCTCCATCGACCGCCGTCTCGACGTCATATCCGGCTCCCTGCAGCATCTTGCCGACAAACTTCCTGATACTTAATGAGTCGTCGATCAAAAGAAGTCGCATGCCGCCATGGGCAGCGCCGACACTCTGGTCGCTCGCTGAATCGGAATTGGGATTGGAGAGAGATGGACCGGCCAGCAGAGGCATTGCACCCAGCGTCGGCACTCCCAAACTATTACGAGCGCGCCCCGCCAACACACGAGCGATGTCCAAGACCAAAATAACCCGGCCCTCCGGATCGATCGTCGCGCCGACAAAACTTGATTCTTTGAAGGGCTTCAGTGTTCCGAGTGCCTTGATGACGATTTCCTGTCGCCCCAATAATTCGTCCACTCCAATGCCCTGCATTCCAGTGGCAGTTCGAATGATAATGATCGGACTGGCATCCAACTTAGCGGAAGACTCGACGCCTAAAATATGTGAGAGTGAGAGGACGTCAATGGCTTCATCCCCGATATGTAAGACCGGGTGCCCGCCAACGTCCTGCACCGACCCGGCGACCGGCATGACCACTTCTCGGATATTCGGCAATGGCAAGGCATAACGTTGATTTCCAGTGCGTACGAGAAGCGCCATTGAAATGAGCAGCGTGAGTGGAAGGCGTAAGGTAAACTTCGTCCCCACCCCGAGTTCAGTCTCCACCTCTATTTGGCCATTGATACTCTCCAGGGTGTCCTTCACGACATCCATTCCCACCCCGCGGCCGGCCACGTCGCCGACCACGTCCGCGGTGGAAAACCCAGGAAGGAAGATCATTTTAATGGCTTCGGCATCCGAGACCGTCGAGACAGATTCCGGTCGGATGAGACCCAG
>JAICXS010000463.1 GCA_025934615.1 Nitrospiraceae bacterium | reverse complement strand
GGTTAAATGGGCTTTTCCTTCATTCGCGTGCGGATTTACGGGCCTTTTGACAGCCAGCCGTCATTGCGACCGCTCGATAGGCAACACCGCCGCGTTTGGGCATCCGGCGGTCGAACCTGGATGAATTTGAATGCCGAATTCTCGTGTATCCCAACAGCATTTATTTGCCCGGCAAATGCCTAAAAAAACGCATCGTTACCTCGCCGGCCGACCTTGGATATCCGCACCGCGTTAATTCGACACTGAAGTCGCTAGTCGATCGAGTTTCCCGGGAAATCATCTCGGACGCTGTTGATGATTTGTTCCAGCTCCCCGTCGAGATTCGAAGCGTCGGCCTTGAAGCCGTGATGGGTGTACCGGAGATCGAATGTGACGCTACCCGACGCGCCGCGCTTCACCTCGACAGAATGGTGCGGACCGAACTTGATTCGAACGCGATCGTAATTACCATCCCGGTCTTTGCTTGTTTCAACTTCTCGAATACCGCCGAGCATCGTTTACCCCCATTTTTTGACGACATGAAGAATCCAACGCGTAAAGCATAGCTCAGCTTCTGCGATGGCGCGGTTCGGGACCGGCGGAATCGGCAGATTTGTCAATGCCGGTTGCAATGCTTTGCCATACCATGGCGCCACCGCCCCCTGCCGGCTTGTCCGGCAGCAGCGCAAGTTCGCAAGCTAAGACACGAGGCCGCCCCACGGCACCAACCCCTTCGCCGACTTGCTCCAAAAAGTTTCGTACCGGCAACGATCGGACGGAGGTCCGCCTTCATGGCTGTACCGAACTTTTCGAGGAATGACCGATAGGCCGTTTCGTTCGCAAAAAGACGTTGATGTAATCGGCCGGATTTCCGGAGGTCGCCTCCGAATCGGAACCCATTGTGCCGCGGCGGGGTTCTCAGTGCCGCAGCCGCATCGCATCGTCATGCCAGCAATTTTCCGTCTTCCCACGTAATCGCGCCGCCCGAAGCGAAGGACGTCACGAACCAGCGGAAGTCCGGCGGGATGTTCCAAACTGATAATAGTATAAACAACATGTCGTCGACCGCGTTCGCTTCGTGGCCATAGGCATATCCCTTTTCCAGCGGATTACAATCGCGTACGACTTGCGTCTCGCCTTGTTTGTCGCGTAAGTAGAAGAAGCCAGGACGCTCCGCCAACAGGATGGCCGCTTCGTCGGGGTGCAGGGTCTGTTGGGGCAGATCGATGATAAAGTTCGTATCGCCGAAACCAAACTGCACGAAGCGAAAAGCCGTGTCGGGAACGTGCCAGCGTCGTCCGCGAAGGCGGTGTTCATCGCTTGGCGGCAAATGCTCGACGCGCTGCATCCCAGGAACGATCGACTTCTGGCCGCCTTTTGGACGGGCCTCGTCGAAGATGAGGAGCACGTTAGTCCCGGTCTGCTTCTGCCGTTCGCCCATGAGAACCAAATACCTGTGGATTTGACTTGCGCGGCGTTCGATGAGCTTGTCGTCCATGGCGGTTGAGTACCTGCGGCTGCTCATGATGCATCGTAGTCGGCGCGCTCGTGATTTCTTTGCCCTTCTGACATTAGATTTGCCCTCCGGGCCTTCGCTTGGGGACGGTGTTCGCGTCGAAGCATTGGTTTGTGGCGGTGCCGGGAAACCAATCCAACAGTCGCCGCCGCATCTCAACGTCATCGTGAAACACGGCCATCCACACGGACCAAAAGCCGCGAGAGATGGCATTATGGACGATGGATTCACGAAGTTGGTCCGTCGGATTCTCAACCAGTGCCTTGCGGGCAAGCAGCGCGACGCCCCACGCCTCTTTGCGCTTCTGCCATCGGCGGTCACGATGGCTGAAGTCTTGATGCCCCGGAACGCGGTCCAAACCGGTCAATTGAACCGTGTTTAAAGCAAGCGGCTGCTGAGCCGGGCTCAGCGTCTGAGAGACGCGCGGCGGCTCGTCGGCACAATAATCGAACGCGAGAGCGGTGTTATCGGTGTCCGGCCAGAGGTAGTCGCCGAGCATGACATCGACATCGCCCTTGATCGAATTGCAGCTTTCGCATGCGAGAAGAAAGTTGGTCCAGACCGTCTGCAGATCGGGATTCGGTTTTTTGGGGCGCACATGTTCGACGTGGACAGAACTGTGCAGGCAGACTTCACAATACGAGCAGTAATCACCAATCCGCTGGATCAGTTGGTCTCGCGCATCGCGGTAGTGCGAGAAGACGATTGCCTTCCCGCCCGCATCGATCGGCGGATCGCCGCGAACCACGGGGCGCATCACGTGGGCTCTCCATTGTGGCCGGCAACCGTACGCTGAAAATGAAGAAAGGCTTGATAGGCCGGGTCATCGCTAAACGGCAGACTCAGTTCATCGAGCCGGCGGCTCAGCCGCTGCTTATCTTCTTCCGAGACCTTGGGAATTTCGCGCAGCACCCGATAATACTCTTCGGCGGCTTTGAGCATATCGAGGTATCGCTGGCTGCGTTGCGGCAGCTCGACGCCTTGCACTTGCTCTGAAATGTCTTCGACACTCTTCTGCACAAAATCGTCAGCCTCGGGATCGTCCAGATTGAGCAGCCGCACGGTGTTGCTCGGGGGTAACGCTTGGATGATGAACGGTGAATGC
>JAICXS010000337.1 GCA_025934615.1 Nitrospiraceae bacterium | reverse complement strand
GCCTCCGCCTTCTGACCGAGCGCAGCCAGCACGCGGTCGGGAGTCATAGGGATTTGAGAGACGCGGATGCCGATTGCGTTGGTCACGGCATTCGCCAGCGCGGCTCCAGGGGAAATCACGGGCGGTTCGCCGAGTCCGATGACGCCTCGCTCGTCATAACCTTTGCCGGTCATCATGTGGACGACGAGTTCGGGAATGTCGGCGAGTCCCGCGAGGCGATAGAACTCCATATTTGGATTCAGCATGCGGCCGCTGACCGGGTCCATGATCTTTTCTTCGAAAAGCGAGTAGCTGATGCCCATGATGAGTGCTCCGAGGCACTGGGTCTCAGCAGTTTTGAGATCGATGATGAGGCCGCAATCCTGGACGGCGACCATTTTTTTAACCGTGACGATGCCGGTGTCGGTGTCGACTTCGACCTCCGCCATCTGAACGCCACCGACGCCGCTGTTGGTGAGATCCGGCGGCTTGCTTCGATCGGGGTTCTTGCCGTGTGCCGTGATGGGGAGGGCGCCGATTTTGGCACACGCCTGCTTCCAACTGAGCGACCGACTGGTGTCGCTCTTCACGCGAATGGTGCCGCTCACGCATTCCAGGTCTCCCGGTTGCGTGTTGAGTGCGGGAGCAACTTTTGCGAACAGCGCATCGCGGGCATCCACAGCGGCACGCCGAGTAGAGGAACTGACACCGCCAATGGTAGTCGAACCTCCGGAACCGCCGGACGGGGGGTACATGGTGTCGCCGATCTGAAGATTGATGGTCTCAAGCGGAACACCCAGCGTGTCCGCGGCAACAATCATGATGCAGGTGCGCGTGCCAGTGCCGAGATCTTGCGAACCCATTTTTATCTCAACTGAGCCGTCAGGATGAATGGCGAGATCACAATCACTGGCGTGTCCGCGCCCGCCCCAGGTATGAAGTGAAAGCCCCATGCCGCGAACAATGCTGCCTTCGCGGTTTTGTCCGCGTGGACGCCACTTCTGCTTCCAACCCATCAGCTCCGAAGCGATCCCAAACTCTTCCCGGTAAATCTCTTTTCGGGGCCCGGTGATGTCGAGGTTTTTCAGGAAAAAATCGAGGGGGTCCATCTGCAACTTGGCCGCGGCATCGTCCATGGCTCCCATGGTGATGACGGCAGCCTGAGGATGGTTAGGCGCACGCCAGGCGCGAGCCGGGCCGATGTTGGTGCGGATCGAAGTATGCTGCTTGCGCTGGTTAGGAACATTGAAGACGTACGGTAGGGGGGGCATGCCTCCGCCGCCCGGGCCGCCCGTTCCCCAGCATTCGGAATCCCATGAGGTGACGGTGCCGTCTTTTTTCAATCCGAGTTTCACGAGGGCGAATGCCGAAGGTCGTGCGCCAGCGACTTCGAGTTCCGCATCGCGCTCCAGCATGACGCGCACCGGTTTGCCTGCCGCTTTGCGGGAAATTTCAGCCGTCGCGATGCCCCAGCGATCGGGCGAGAACTTGCTGCCGAACCCGCCGCCGATGTGGTCCTGGTGAACGCGGATGTTTGCCGCTGGCATTTTGAGGGGCTCGGCCATTTGTCCGGGAATTCCGGAAACGTTCTGCGTGGACATGTGTACGAAGAGATGGGAACTGTCGGTCCATTCGGAAATGGAACCGTGCGGTTCGAGGCAGCAGTGAGTGATCACAGAGGATCCGTACTCGCCCTCGGACTGCACTTCGGAATCTTTAAACGCTTGATCCGGATTGCCCTGAGTGACGGCGGCGGTCTTCTGGTAATTTCCCTTGGGTTTGTTGGCGGCCTCGGGATGGATGGCGGCTTGGCGCATAGCGTTGAGAACGTCGTCTGAGGCGCCGTCGGCCTTCAGTTCTTTCAGCGTGTCTTCATCAGCTTTTTCGGTCATCCCGTACTGCTTAACCTGGCCGGCGATTTGCGTTGCGGGAACCTGGTTGTCGAGCATGTCGGAAATGTCGTCAGGGCTGAGTGGTCCTTGTTCCTCGGCGGCGTTTGCTGGCGGCCGCTGAGAGTCGTTCACGAAATGAGGAAGCTTCTGATATTTCACCTTCACGGCGCGGGCAGCATCTTCGGCAATGCTTTCGTCAACGGCGGCGATGGCAACCACTTCGTCGCCAGCCCAGTGAATGGTGGAACCCGGCCCTTGAATGATGTGAACCGCTTTAACGCCCGGCATTTTCTCGGCGGCCGTGGCATCGATGCTGACGACCTTGGCGTGAGCGTAAGGCGAGCGCAGAACCTTTCCGAAGAGGATACCGGGGCGCTTCACGTCGTAGGTATACCTCGCCTGTCCTGAAACCTTGGCGGGAGAATCGACCCGAGTTACGCGCTTGCCGATGAGTGAACGCTGATCCTCTGCTGGCCAACTATAATCCGGCATTTCAGGCTCCCTTCTGGATAAGCTGGGCAACAGCTTTCTTGATCCCGTCGTAAGTACCGCAGCGGCAGAGATTGCCACTTAAGCCTCGGCGCAACTCGTCAGCGGTAGCGTGGGGATGTCGATCCAAGAAAGATTTAGTGGCGACGACGAAGCCCGGAGTGCAGAACCCGCACTGAGAGGCGTCGTTCTCCACGAACGCTTGTTGCACTGGGTGCAGTTTGCCGTCAAGCATGAGTGATTCCACGGTCGTGACCGACTTGCCGTGAGTCTCAATCGCGAGAACCGAACAGGCGTAAACGGTTTTATTGTCGACCATCACCGTGCATGCACCGCATTCACCACGATCGCACACCCGCGTGGCGCCAGTGATATCGAGGTTGTCACGGAGCGCGTCGAGCAAAGTTACGCGGGGCTCGACCTGGAGGTTGCGCGCCTTGCCATTAACGTTAAGAGTGATGGGAACCTTGCCGGGCCCATATACTTTGACGTCTTCGCCGGCAGCGTCCACCACGCCGGTCCCGGCAACCAGCGGAACAGCCACAGTGATGCTCCCGATCTTTAAAAACTGCCGGCGCGAAACGCCGGAACTCGATTCGCCTGGATGTTTTGGATCATCGCTGTCGGGCATTGGTATGGCCTCCTAGCCGAGGTGGTAAAGCGGCGGATCAACCCAGATGCTTGGACAAGCGGGGAAGGATCCGGTTAGCACCTTACGGAGTCGTTTCGTCAGAAGTGGACTGAGCAGTATAGCGCGGTCACGGGAGGAGGCGCGACTAGTATGGCGAGGACGGCCTGCCGGTATTGTGGCGGTGGCACACGGGCGAAGGGCGCGCCCGTGTCCACAATTGAGTTGTGCGCGAACTACTTCTTGAGAGTACGAATAAACTGCACGACGGAATCAATCTGCTCTTTGGTCAGCTTGCCGTCATATTTCGGCATCTTGCCTTTGCCTTCCTTGGTGGCTTTTGCCAGTTCGGCATCAGATTGCTTGGCCACTTCGGGCGACTGAAAGTCCTTTGCGCCCATCTTTTGGCCGGCGGCAGTGCCTTTTCCGTCAGCGCCATGGCAAACCTGGCACTTTGATTTGTAGAGCGCCGCGGCATCGTCGGCGGCAACTGCCGGAATCGCCGCTGCCAGCAGCATGCCCAGCGACATTGTGCAGATCATTGCTTTCATACTTCCCTCCTTATTGAACATCTCACGTAAGTACTAACCCAGAATTGCTAAAGCAGTCGCACTGAACTTTACCAGAATCCGTAAACACAATGTCACGTG
>JAICXS010000355.1 GCA_025934615.1 Nitrospiraceae bacterium | reverse complement strand
ATAATGGGGGTTACAAGGAAGAGCATGGGCTAAGATTGCAATAAGCGCACCCTGGGACTTCTCGTGCAAGGCTTGTAAGTTGTTTAAAAGTAGGGCTTATTTAAATGCAATCTGTGGCCGATTTCTGGTAGTTCGATGGCGTGCTTACTTCCGGTAACTCTAAAAAGGCATCCTCTGTAAATATTCACGATAATCTAATAAAAACAGCACATTGCCTGGAAAGATGTAGCGTTACATAATCGTAACTCATCAATGAAGGCGTGTTACCAATATTTGATGTTTGAAGTCTTCGTGGAATCAGAGAAGCTAGGCTGAGCTCTTTCTGTGCGACTTGACTTACCTGTAGGTGACCAGTAGAATCCGCTCTCTTTTCTATGCCACGCTAGTGGGCGGGAATAGCTCAGTGGTAGAGCATCGCCTTGCCAAGGCGAGGGTCGCGGGTTCAAATCCCGTTTCCCGCTCCAGATTTACACGCCTATCTACTTACTCTCTACAGGCTTCACAGAAGCTTTTATCATGGAATACCTCAGCCGTCTCAATAATTCTTCGACCTGCTGAAGGTCATATTGCGAAAGCGGTTCATGGCCGAATCGAACTTGATAATACAGTACGGTTAACTCCTGAACGAGAGCGCCCTCGGCGCCATACTCCTTCCAAATCCGCTTACTAAACTCCAAAGGTGTCATCTCCGGCCGTTTGTTCACCCCACGTGTAGCTAGGACAGCGAGCATTCGCTCATACATGTGGATGGCGGCAATGTCTCTGTTAGAGAAGACTACTTTGGCAGTTCGCTTCCTAAAGAGAGCACTCATGACTAGAAGCAACAATGCACACAAAAGGAGTGTCGCCAAAGACATCCATGGGGGGGGAGATATCCGCATCGTCCCCGATTCCGATCGTAGTCCACTCCAGTTTTTGAGCGTACCCAGTATACTCACAATTGAAGCACGTACACTCTCTCCCTGATCTCGGGCGCGTTGTGCGGCTGTCATTTGATCGTAAAAGCTATAGTGAATCACAAAGCGGTCCCATTTGAGTCGAATGGAATCGATCATGCCCCCGACTTGCTTCACGAGCGGGTTTCCCGATGTCTTCATGACGCTCGGAGTCGGATCGAACGTGACCCATCCTGAATGAGGGAACCAGACTTCAACCCAGGCATGCGCGTCCTGCTGACGCACCGTGTAGTATTGACCAAAATCATTCCATTCGCCGGGAAGGAATCCCGTGACTAAGCGAGCGGGAATGCCGACCGCGCGCAACATTACGACCATGGCTGTCGCATAGTGCTCGCAATAGCCGGTTTTGCGGGTGAACAAAAATTCCTCCAATGGGCTGGCAGTGTACATCGAGCCGACATCGAGGTTATAGGCATAGTGAGAGAGCAAGTGCTGCTTAATGGCAATCGTCATTCCGTAGGACGTTGTGATATCTCGTGTCACGGCATGCGTGAGGTCACCTATTCTAGGATCTATCGTCGGAAGTTGTAGAAATCGCCTTTTGATTTCGGGTGGATAGTCCGAGAGGGCACCTTGGCGATCCTCATGGGATAGAGGAGTTGATATCGAACTTATGGTGTACTGAAGCCTACGCGGTACAGTATGCGGCAGCCAGAGACCGCCCATGCTATCCGTCTCCAGTAAGGCAAAAGGCCCTCGTACTTGGTCCACAAATGGGAGACCGAACAACACAGAAGTGTCGAGAGGTTCAAGTAAAATATCTTGGTTCACCCGCCGAGTGTTTCGAGCAAGCGCTCGACCGGAACCAATTTCGAAAAGGCCATCTTCCGTCTTGGCAGATAACCGTTTCTTCGAGAAGGTATTTGTCCAGGATTGCCCCGTATAATAATCGAATGACGCTCCCTTCAAATACATGCGCTCAGCGGGTTCCCCCTCCAGCTCAGGAAATTGCACACGCATGACCAGCGTAGCATCCTGTTTCACCGCACCAATGACGCCTAGGTCGACTTTCTCTGAAAAACCGGAGGTCCGAATAGGCGTGCCATTGGCCTGTTGAAAGAATCCGAACCCCGTCCGAGGCATCACTAAAAAAATGCCACTGGCCACGACGAGCGCGGCGATGGCTATCGCATTCGTCGTCCAAAAAAACCGCGCCGTCAGCGGAACAGCCATGAGGATCAGCCGCGCTTCATCGGCCACGTTCATGCTCTGAACTGCTTCACAACTGAGATGGTACATGAGCAAGGCCCATATAGCCGTGAGCAAGTAGACCACAAAAGCACCGGCATACCAGAAATCGACTGTCAGGACCGCTGCCGATAAAAATTCAAGAAACCCGATGACAAAGAGCTGTGGCACGTCTTTCAGTCGAGAAAGCGTCAGAAGCTTGTTCGCCATGAGAAACACAAGGACATACAGGCTGGCCTGCAGAGCTTGTTGCGTACCCCACAGGAAATCTGCAACGGTGACCAGGCACGCGATGACAAGCGCACCGTTCCATATTGGTCGTGGACAGCGGGCTAGGCTCCACCACGAGATCGGCGCAAACTCTTGTGCGAAGCCGATGGCCAAGGCAATGAACCCACCGATAACCAAGACCAAGGGCAATTTCCCTGTTCCCGCAAGCGCGGAAAACGCGATCAGCGTCAGGAGTTTTGCACTCACTCGTACCGCTCGTAGAAGCGTCATAGATCCATATAGTTAGAAGCTATTAACACGCGACCGGCGCCATATGTGGAAGAGGCGACACGCTGGTCACGGCCTGAGAGCACATGGATCGTAAGCTCATTGCCGCAAGACTCCGAGAGGGGTAATGGCTCCGTCGGTTTTGATGCGGTCTCAAGGATCGGTCGGCACACCGCTAAGAGATGCAGCATGCGAGCGAGATGGATTTCGCCGACCTCGTAGGCAAGGACCTGCTCGCCGACCACAAGCCGAACCTCATACATCCGTTCGGTAAACAAGACGGCCAATGAGGCTGCAAGCGAAACGGCCTTCTCAAAGAATGCATCCGCGCCTGAGCCACTCGGCACATCGGAAACGCATGTATGCAACACAATCGTCACGTGCCGCTGATCTTCGGCTTCTGTTTCACGCACGATCAACAGCGACTTTCTTGCGGTCGTTTTCCAATGAATCGCTCGTGAGTCATCGCCGGGCTGGTAGAGTCGAAGATTGTGCAACGTCGTTCCTTGCCCACGCTGGATTAGTGCTTGGTCATGTCCCACCATCGACAAGTCATCGAGGAGAACCGAGGAAAGAGCCGTGATCTCAGGATAGACCATGACTTCCTCTTGAAGAGGAAATGTGGCGGTTTTCACAAATAAACCGAATGGAAAGCGCGTAAAAATCTTGATGCCCTCGAGCACATACGGTCCGCGCCGGTTTACGAGCAGGGGATAAGGTTGTGTCGTACTCGCTCCGGGCAGTAAATGAAGCAGATAAATACCT
>JAICXS010000340.1 GCA_025934615.1 Nitrospiraceae bacterium | reverse complement strand
GTGCTAGGAAGG
Source organism: Nitrospiraceae bacterium (assembly GCA_025934615.1). Lineage (GTDB taxonomy): Bacteria > Nitrospirota > Nitrospiria > Nitrospirales > Nitrospiraceae > JAICXS01. The sequence goes on along the minus strand of JAICXS010000340.1, from coordinate 3,610 downwards.
GAGGCATCTATGGATGGTTGCAGGCCGGCGACTCTCGCTCTCATTCTGCTCGTTGCGGTATCGCATCTCAATCTCGGTCCTTTGCGTTCTGGCGTCACGGTGCAATCACCGGCTGGCTCTGTTTGTATCACACCCTATCTACAATGCCCGCTTACCGTTCCATCCCCTGTTGGAACGCCATGTTTCTGTATGACTCCAAATGGGAGTGTCCCTGGGATGGCGAGATGACCCACTAGGGGGAGAGCCCTCTTCCTCCCAAAGGTGGCCTCCCCCTGCGCGTAGGCGCTTCCGTGGCAAGATCACTCTGCGCCTCATCAGATTTCGACAATGCGTCACTTCTCACGTCGTGCATAGGCCCGTCTTGCAACTAAAGGACGAATCCTTGTGTGCGAATTGCACAGCCAAGCGGCCTATCCGTAAAAGGACGACAAAGGAAAATTATCCGATGAGGAGGGACCTATTCGGTGGAGTAAGGTTGCTCATCACATCCCCTCCTGGTTACCAGTGACGCCGGCGACAACCCCCGGCTCGGCGAAACTGCTCGCACGGTGCGAGGCGAAGAGTAAGATCTGAACTCGGCTTCAAATAAACCCTTTGTGATGGAGAGATCAAGCTGTGACAAATCCTTAAGGTCTCAGGAGGAGCCTCATGACGCGGGCTGGAACGGCCTGTACTGTTACGAAGACGGGCCACCAATCACACCGGCGCCGGTGGCCGCAAGGCGCCGTGTCGCCGGACAGGCTGCTCAGTCACGTTGCCAAGCGTGCACCTCAGAAGAAGCCATGCGGCGCAACGTCATTCCAGTCGCGCGTTCTCTTCCACACCGCTAACTTCCGTAAGTTTTCGAAGAACAGGAACGGCCCCGCGCAGAACCAAGCGAGGCATCTACTAGCGGCTTGTGGGAAGATTTCCGGTAAATCCTTTTCTACATTGCAGTGCCAATATTGCCACGTGACAGTCCCCCAGGGTATTCTGACCGTTGCCGTTCGGCAGGATTGAGTTATAGTCTTCATGCAGCGGCGCGAAAGAAGGCCTTCGGATGCCAAGCCGGCTTCTCATCGTCGATGATGATCCCACCCTATTGATGGCTCTGCCCGACACCATTCGGCTCCACCTACGTGATTCAGTTATCGAAACGGCAACGTCCGGTCACGCGGCCTTGGAACAAATCAAGGCGGTCGATTACGATGCGATCGTCACGGACATTAAGATGCCTGGCATGGATGGCCTATCTCTGATGCAGGAGATTCAGAAGATTCGGCCAAGTACGCCCACCCTTCTGATCACGGGTCATGGTGAACACGATCTGGCCATTAAATCTTTGGACAGCGGCGCCTATGCCTTTCTCCAAAAGCCTCTCGATCGAGCCTTTTTCTTGGCCTGGTTGAAACGGGCCATCGAGCTGCGGCAACTCATCCGCGCACTAGAAGACAGTGAAGCTCGTTTTCGTATCCTGGCCGACGCGGCGTTTGAAGCCATTGCGCTGACCGAAAATAGCCGCGTTGTGGATGTGAATCAGGCATTCCTGAGTTTATTTGGATATGAGCGTGAGGAGGCGATCGGGATGGCGCCGAGCGAATTTCACCCGCCGCAATTTGCGGAGATCGCCAGCCGCATGAACCTCTCGGGAGCTGAGACTCGGTACGAAGCCATGTGTCTGACGAAGCATGGTGTGCGGTTTCAGGCAGAAATTCGAGGACGGGCGGTACCGTATCAGGGACGAACGGTTCGGGTGACCGCCTTGCACCCATTGGCCAGTATCACTCAGGACTCCCAGATAACGATAGGGCCTCCCTCACAATCCGATTGAATATCAGCGTGCAGTCCGCACATCGTCAGATCAACCGCTTTCGCTCGCGATCATCATCCCAATGACGGAGTATCTGTCAATCCGCCCATCACTTCATACCATACGTGCTGTTTTTCCTCCTCTGCTTGCGTCCTCATTGGCCTCGGCGGTTTGCGTCGCACTAAAAAAGGTGATAGCTATGAGTGAGGGATTGATCTTTAATTTTTAAAGGATGGCATGATGGAATGTGCATTTGTTACGGTCGGTCTTTTTGCGGTGGCCGGTGCGGCATTCGCCGCGTGTGTGGTAGCATTGGTGCTGAGCGTTCTTCCGCAAGTCTTCACGCGGCGCCGGGCGCATGAGCGCGCGGCTTTTCTCAGAGCTCAGCTTCTGCATCAATTATCCATTCTTCCGCAGTTTCTTCAGGAACGCGACCGGCCCCTTCCCGTTGAACACCGGGATGTTCTTGATGATGGGTGTTGCTTGGCGCAGCATGCGAGTCTTCTTGAGATGGAAGAATGGGCGAGCGTCCTTCGGATGCAGGCCCTATTGATGAGCGCGCGCAATCGGCCTTCATTCACCAAACGCGAAGCGCGACTCGCGCAACAAGCGATCGATCACACGGCCGCGGCGCTAAGGTCCTATGCTGCTGATGCAGTGCATCGGAGCGCCTGGTGGAAATCCATGCTTTCAAGCCGGAGAGCTCGTCCTTCTGCCATCGGACCCGTTATGGACCGATCGTTGACGTTCCGCGATACACCAGGTTGACCATAATCATTTGACTCCGGCGCAGCGCTCCATCTCTGTGTCTACCTCTACCGCCGCTGCTTCCGTCTCCACTTTGCCGATCGGACCAAGTCCGTCTAACTTTGTTGTGCCTGATCCTGCGCGCGCTGAATTTGCATCAGCCCATCCTGAATAAATCCAAGGATCACGACCCAGGCTACGAACCCCAACGCCACATATTTGAGGTAGAACGGAAAATCCAGCGGAGAGTTCCATGCCATGTGCAGGACCATGGCAAGTGCCAAGACCCGAAGGCACCGGGGGTCCTTAATCATCTCGATCGAGAAGGGCCGGTCTTCTCGCACCTTCCAGAGCGCCGCGCCTACCAAGGCCGTCCAGAGGACATGTCCGCCCAGAATGCTCAGCAGCCCGCGTCGCGTGATGACTTCCAACATGAGGTCCTCACCGCCCGAGAGCCCATAGATAAAGGCATAGCCCGCCGACTCAAACGCGGCAAAGCCGGTTCCCACGGCTGCTCCGAAGAGCAGTCCATTGAGGATCCACCGGTATTTGAGTTTATGAATGACCAGCAAGAGTGCAGCGGCTTTTCCGATTTCCTCGACAATGCCGGCACTCATGGCGCCGAGCCAACTATCGAGGTGCGTGGCGCGAAACAGAAAGAGCGAGAGGATCAATGACAGAATGCCGCCGAGCAGAAGCAGGCGGAGCACCTGATAGAGCGGCACATTGCGCGGCACATTGAGCTCGAAGAATAACACTAAGATGGAACAGGGTATTAAGAAAGACCCGATCGCGATGAGGCCGGGGACGAGAATAGGATTTTGAAATTCTGTTAAGGCAAACACAAACCCGAGATAGACGACGACGGCCAGGGAGAACAACTTAAAAAAGACCCAGGGCCTGGGCCAACTGGTATCAATTTCGGATAAGGGCAGGGTCGTGGTGCGGGTCCCCACATTGAAATACTCTTCAATGTCTTCATCCATTCGCGTCTTAAAGATGTCGGAGAAGGTCTCGCTGACACTGAAGTTTTGCACCTTTTCTACGCCGGCGGCCGAACTGATATGCTCGCTT
>JAICXS010000046.1 GCA_025934615.1 Nitrospiraceae bacterium | reverse complement strand
TATACTTCGCGCGTGTCTATTCGTCCATGGCCCGGCTATGGTCCGCAAAAAAATTATGGGATCGATCAGGCGACAACGGACTGGATCTTGATCGTCGATGCGGACGAGCGTGTGACCGACGGGCTGCGTGAGGAGATGAGCCGGGTCATTGGGACGGTTTCAGAAGACGTCGTTGGATTTGAAATCCCTCGTCGGAATTTTTTCTACGGTCGGTGGATCCAAGGCGGAGGGCTGTATCCCGACTACCAGTTGCGGCTATTTCGCCGGCAGGCCGGCCGATATGATGACGTGCTTCTGCACGAACACTTGCGGGTAGAGGGCCGGATCGATCGCTTGACCGCGCCCCTCGATCATTACAGCATGCCGACTATCAAAGATCACGTTCGGAAAATGATGGGGTACACCACGCTGGGGGCTCAGGAAAAGTTAAAGAGACGATCGAAGGTGACGGCGATCGATCTTGCAGGCAGTCATGTGATGACGATCGTCAAAACGTATTTCTTCCGTAAAGGCTACCGCGACGGCGTTCATGGAGTGATCGTGGCCCTCTTCGCAGGACTGCACACGTTCGTGAAGTACGCGAAGGCGTGGGATATGTTGCGGCAAGGAAATGGCAAAGGGATGAATGTGCTCGGTGAACGCGCTCAGTAGAGTCTCATCCAGCCATCCCTTTTGACGCCTTGCCGAATGAGTGAGTGGCAAAGGATCGATGAAGATCGGGATCGACGCCAACCCTCTGTTACGGAACCGTGGAGGAATCGGATGGCACACCTATCATCTGCTGCACGCGCTGATTGCGTTGAAGGAGGACTTGGAATTCGTCTGCTATGTGGAGTCCGGATCGCTCCGCCGCCATGGCGAGAAGATTCAGGCAGACTGGGCACACGCATCGGGATTGACGTGGGTTGAGACTGGGCGGCTCATGCGGCGCTGGCGGGGAAAGCTGGACGGTTTGGATCTGTACCACGGAATGAATTTTCGCCTGCGCACGACCGGCCGTTATGGGGCGATCGTCACCATTCATGATGTCTGGATGGACCGCAATCCTCATTTATCGCCGAAGTTGTTTGGACAACGCCGGTCCTTCTTGCGAACGAAACGAAACGCCGAACGCGCGGTCCAGGTGATCACCGTGTCCGAACATTCTGCCCGCGATATTATGGACCTGTACGGCATTCCCCGTGAGAAGATCTCGGTGATTCACAATGGTGTCTCGCAAGATTTTCGACCGATGCCCAGTCCCATCGCCTTCGCTCAGCTTCGGGAGCGGCTTGCGATTCCCACAGAACGCTACATTTTGTTTGCGGGAGGAGCCGATCCGCGTAAGAATCATCAAACGTTGGTGAGGGCCTATTCTCGGTGCGCGCCATTGCTCTCATCTCATTCATTAGTGATGGCCGGAGATACCACGCACCGATTCGGAGACATTCGGCAGACGGCCCGGACATTCGAGGTGGAGGATCGGGTTCTCTGTCCCGGTCCCTTGTCTTTAGAAGACCTTCGACTGCTCTACTCGAATGCCGACGTCTTTGTCTTTCCCTCGCTCTATGAAGGGTTCGGCATGCCGGTTTTGGAGGCGATGGCTTGTGGCACCCCGGTCATTACGTCCAAAACGACCTCCCTTCCGGAAGTGGCCGGAGATGCTGCCGTGCTGGTGAATCCCGAAGATGCGGACGAACTGTCTGATGCGATTATGCGGGTTTTGGAGGATGAGTCGCTTCAGTCTCAACTGCGGGCTCGGGGAGTTGAGCGCGCGAAACAGTTCACATGGCAACGAGCGGCTCAGCAGACGCGTGATGTATATCGAGAGGTATGCGGAGTGAACCATTAACCATGGATGGAATTCCTGTAATGAAATAAGTGGCAAGGAGCGGCAACTAGCCTTTTATGGTGATGGAGATTTCATCCGTACGCATGAATATGCCCTTGTCGATGTCGAAAAGTCCAAGATTGGAGCTGAAAAAGTGGTGCGGGTGGCCCGGCGTGTCATTAATCCAATGATGGGAAGCGCCTAAGTCCTGCCAATGAATAACATTCTCGTCATCAAGCTCCGCTACCTTGGAGATGTCTTGCTGTCAACTCCCGTTCTTACGGCTTTGCGCGAACGCTATCCGACGGCGCGATTGACCATGGCCGTGAACCGTGGGACCGAGGACATGATCAAGTGGAATCCCGATCTCAATGAGGTACTCGTGGTGGACCGAGGTGGTATTGCGGTGCAGCTTCGGGCGCTTCAGCAGGTCCGGCAGGGCGGATTCGATTGTGTCATCGATCTCACCGATGCCGACCGCTCGGCGATCCTCACCGGGTTCAGCGGTGCGCCGATTCGAATCGGATTCAATGATGAACATCGCTGGCGCGGGCGATTGTACACGACGATTGTGCCCTCGCCATCGGCGGTTGTCCACCGGGTTGAACGGGACCTTGCGGCCCTTACTCCGCTGAGAATCGAACCAAAATCTGCACAACTGGTTCTGCATACGTCACAGGATGATGAAGAGGCCGCCGAGAGACTGTTACGGGAAGTCGACGTGATGGAGCCTGACGGAAAGATGCGCAAGCCTGTGGTTGTCTTGCATCCTGGCGCACGCTATTGGTTTAAAGCATGGCCGGTCGTGCGGTTTGCTGAGCTGGCGGATCGTCTGACCAAAGGCTGTGACTGCGACGTACTCGTAGCGGGTGGACCAGATGATCTCGAAACCATCAATGCCATTCGAACGCAGGCGAAGTCATCTCTTGTCGTCATGGCAGGGCGGGCGACACTCCTGCAGTTTGCCGCCGTGCTCAAGCGGTCCGCCGTTTTTATCGGGAACGATAATGGCGCCATGCATATCGCTGCGGCAGTCGGCACGCCGGTGGTGGGCCTCTTCGGGCCATCCAATCCGACGGAATGGGGCCCGCGCGGCGAGAACGTCAAGGCGATTTACAAGGGGCTTGATTGCCGTGCATGTTTTCATCCAACGTGTCAGCGCGGTGAACAAAACTGCATGAAACAGATTTCAGTCGAAGAAGTGTTTCGTGCTGTCATGGACATGATGCCACGTCACGTACGCGCCAGGGAGGCCTGACGACAGATGGGTCTTATTCTCGATATCGGGTGCGGCGCCAATAAACATACTGGATCAATTGGAGTGGATCGGAGAAGGATTCCCGGCGTCGATGTCGTGTGCGATTTTGAAAAGGCCATGCCGTTTCATACCGGCAGTGTGAGCACCGTGTATCTCCACCATATCGTCGAGCACATCCATGATCTCATCGGGTTTATGGAGGAGATGTATCGCATTTGCATCCCAGGGGCAAAGCTGTATATTAGAACGCCCTATTATGCCTCTCGGGAAGCGTTTGTCGATCCCACGCATGTACGGTATATCACCGAAGCGACATTCGAATATTTTCACTTCCCCAATTACTATGGGTTGAAGACCAATTTCAGCATTCTGTCCACGCAGTACAAGATGCGGAAGCCATTCAAATTCTTTCCACGTTATGTTCAGAAACGTTGCCGTCGATATCTCTGGAATGCGTGCATAGAAATGGACGTCCTGCTCGAGGCGGTGAAACTAGGATGAGCAGCGCTCTGCCCAAGGAAGCGGTATGCCATTGGTAACGGTCGTGATTCCTGTGTTTAACGGCGAACCATTTGTCGCCAAAGCGGTCCAAAGCGTTCGCGCACAGACGATGAACGATGTTGAGATCATTGTGGTCGATGATGGATCGACCGATGGCACGCAGGCGGTGCTGGCCCAGTTAGAGCGAACGCATCTCATCCGCTGGTATCAGCAGGACCACGGCGGTCCGGCTCGTTCACGCAATCGAGGCATTGAGTCGGCCCGCGGCGAATTTATCGCCCTCCTTGATTGCGATGACGTCTGGTTGCCGGATAAGTTAGCAGCGCAGTTGAGCATCATGCGAGGTGACCCAGAGGTGGGCTTAGTGCATACGGATTTTGATGTGGTGGATGAGCACGGAGCCGTATTAGAGCATGTGTCAGCGCGCCAGAGTCCCGAGCCGATCGTGCAGGCGTTTGTCGGCGGTCATACGGCCCTGCCTTCAACCTTATTGATCCGCAAGGAAGTGTTGCAAAAGGTCGGGGCATTGCGTCCTGAATTGTATGGATCGGAGGATTCGGATCTGACCGTCCGACTCTATACGGTTACGAAATTTGCCTGTATCGACCGGGTCCTTGTCAGAAAGCTGCAGCGCGGACATGGCTATCGGGATATGGCGTTCGATGAGGTCATGCACCGGGAAAAAGTCTTGTCCAGTCGTGAATTGTTTCTCAACGGACTGGAAGGGATGCAGCCGCTAAATCGTTCGCAACGGGCGGCACTCGATCGTGAGTGGGCCAATTATTTTCTTCTCAGGGGAAGAGCTGCCGAGAAGCTACGGCGGTCTGCTGATGCTCGCCGGTATTACCGGCAAGCGATTCAGAAGGCACCATTTCGATTGCGGGGATACACGCGGTTGATACGGACCCTGGCGTGGTAACGGCCTCGTGAAATCATCGTTACGCTAAAACGGCAGGAGCAGCCGCCTACTCTCGGACGCCAGGCATTTACTTAAGAATGGCCGAGCTGATGAAGGGCGGTCATCCATGCGTGAAGGGTTGCGGCTTGGTCTTTGCGACGGTCGTAATCTCAAGGCCCCCCATTGTTGTATCCCGGTTGCTTCGGTCATATTTCTAATCTACAAACAATACGATGGCCTTAGTCAGCGTAGTCCTTCCCGTCTACAACGGCGCCAGATTCATCAGAGAATCGTTGGACAGCGTGTTGGCTCAAACATTCCACGACTATGAGATCATTTGCGTGGACGATGGATCCACAGATGATTCGGTAGCTATTCTCAATGAGTATCGACAACACGTGACCGTTTTCCGTCAGGCAAATGCGGGGCAAGGGGCCGCGCGCAATGCCGGCGTGCATCAGGCTTCCGGTCCGTATGTCGCTTTCATCGATCAGGACGACCGCTGGTATCCTTGGAAACTGACACAACAGGTGGTTGCCATCGAACGCGATCCGGAAGCCGTGCTTGTCCACTGCAATTCGGATCGGATGGATGCTCAAGGACAGGTGGTGCAACGAGGGGCGACCGTAGAGGAACATTCCCGTGCAATGGAGTCCCCGCTGGGCCGCTTGCTTGGCGAAGGACTGATCTTGCCGTCAGCTATGCTCGTACGGCGAGACGCGTTCGAGCGAGTGGGAGGATTCGATCATGCACTGCGTGGCTATGAAGACTTCGACCTCTGCGCGCGCCTCAAGCAGGAAGGCCGGTTCGTGTTTCTCGATGAGCCCGGGATGTGCTACCGGATTCATGCGGGAGGATCCAGCCGGGCTGGACATACAGTGGTCCGTAGTCGAGAACGATTTCTGAAAAATATGATGAAGCTCTATGATACGGATGAAGCAAAGCGCCGCATACTGAACATGGTCATGGCTGAATGTTACTCGGACTGGGGCATGGATGAGATGAGGTCAGGCAATGTCAGCGAAGCCCGAGCCATGATGCTTCGTTCCTTGAAGCTCAATCCGACAAAATTTCGAACGTACTCCCGGCTTGTGCGATCGGTATGGCCATGGAGCGGCTCGATTTCTCATTAGACATTATGAAAGGGGGGATAGCCATGATCGTTGAGGGACCGAGCCGGCGAAGTGCCGTTTCGTATCACACGAACGAGCGCAGCAATCTGAGGACAGCTTTATGGTTAAGCGGATGCTGCTTCAGCGCTTGCCAAAAAGCCTGCCGCGCATCTTTCGCTCGCCCTTGCCGCAAGTAGTGTTTCCCAAGATCGCCATAATAATGCGCCCAGTCGCGTTTAAGTGCTCTTGCCTCGCGGGAGCCCTTCTGGCACACCGACCCATGCTTTTCTAAAAATCGTTGCTGTCCGAGTAAGAGACGTTCGGAAGGAATTCCCCGCGACGCATTGTGTCCATAGAGCCGATGGCGATAAAGGGGCTTGGGCAGATGAATGATTGGGAAGCGCTGGTATAGCCGAATCGCAAGATCGATGTCTTCCCATATACTCAGGTGCTCATCGTACCCACCAATAGCATCAAAGCACCTCTTTCGAAAGAGCGATCCCGATGTTGCCACATCATGACCCCCGCGCAATATTTGTGTAATGCTGTTCGTATGCTTCATGGCTGCATCATAATGCAACGTCTCATTCTGTTCAGTCACTTGAATCCCATCGGTATGGATTGCTGCCGTATCGGAGCGCGCTGATGCAGCGGCTATAGTCTCCTGCAAGAACGTCGGCGCCCATAGGTCGTCTTGATCTAAAAAGGCCAGGAATTCGCCTTTGGCTAGGCGGGCCCCATCATTGCGAGCGACGGCTTGCCTACCATTCTCTATCCGTCTATGGTATCGCACTGAATAGCGAGCGACGAGCAGACCAGTTTCATCGGTAGAAGCATCGTCGACCACAATGACTTCCACATAACGGTAGGTTTGCTCCAACACACTTTGGATGGCTTGGTCAAGATAACGTGAGACGCCATTGTAGGCTGGAATAATGACGCTGATTAATTGTTTTTCTGAGCTTATCGTCATGTGCTAAATTGTTGCCTGCCATTATGGCATATTGGGGAATTGAGATGAAATTCATCAAAGCTTCTTGGTCAACGTATTTTGCCGAGTCAGGAATCAAATTAACTGCGGTGAATGATGAATCGTGAATCGTCGGCAGAGCTGTCCTATGGTGAGCAAGAGGCGTCCGATCATTCTCCCCATGCGGGCGAAGAACCATTGTGTTTAAAGCCCCGGGAGAGATTTTCCTGGACACTTTTCATAACCATAGTGCTGGGCATCATACTCTTATTCGGTGAATGGGTGGCGATTGAGCATGGCCGAACCCTGGGCCGCACGAGGGAAGCGTTATTCTGGTTAAGTATCGGGCTCATTATAGGCGTGGTGCTTGTCATTGAACTTGGGGGAATAATACAAAAACAGTATCCACGGTTTAGCCGCATGCTTGAACGTTGGCTGACCCGCGAATTGCCATGAGCAATGAAGCTTATACCAACTGTTAGCGCTTTTAACGATTAGAAAGAAACAGCAAACTATTGATTTAGTGACGGGCCTGTTGATCGAAAAAAAAAGATATGATAAAAAGTCGTCCGCTTTTTCCTCATGTTTGAGGAATTTCTTCGTTTTATTCTTCCGCAAAGATGCTGGACAGCTATTAATAGCACGGAAACGAAATACAGGCATGAGGAAGCCTTGGCGCTTTGCAAGGACACAGGGCCTCTGGACAGCGCGGGTCGGCTATGGGTTGGACAATGGTATGGTCTTCTGCTGTTGATATTGATGAGCTTCTTTCCACGCCTCTTTCATATGGAGGAATATCTGTTTTTTGGGTTCCTGCTGATCGCCATTGTTACCACTGCCGTTCAGTGGCGTCGAGGCAACTCTATATCAGTCCGAACGCCAATCGATCTCCCTCTTTGTATGGTTATTGCTTGGATCTTATTTTCCATTCCGTTTGCGATTGACCCGGCCTACAGCTTTTCCGAGTGGCGTAAATTGATCGTTCAGGTACTGGTGTTTTACTGGACCGTTGGTGTGTTACGGTCCTCTTTTGATATTGCAAAGCTTTGGAACGTTTTGGGTGTGATCGTAGTAGCCACACTTATACTATGCAGCTATGCCTTGATCGATTTTGTGCTACAAGGTGGGTCCTTTCACGACAGAGATGTGCGAGCTCGTGCTCCCTATTCCGATTATAACTGGTTAAGCACGTATCTCGTTCTCGCAACGCCTCTACTCATCGTGTGCCTAGTGACGACACAAACACATTGGCGCCGTTACCTGACCCTTTTTGTGGCGAGCCTTGCCTTGTTCGGGCATCTCTTCTCATACACCCGTGCGGGTTGGGCAGCGGTCCTTGCCCAAGGGTTGTTTGGAGTGTTAGCGAACAAACATCGCGGGCTGTTATTAATGCTTGTTGTAGCGGTAGGGTGCATTGTACTGGCAGGACTCATGTTGCCGATGTTGGGCTATCAGCAGCAGACCGCAAGCCTCAATACGCTGCAGTACCGACTTGCCGTCTGGAAATTAAGCATAAAAGAACTGGCATCGCATCCGATATTCGGCATCGGCTATGGAAGCGGAACGTTTAACATGAGGTTTGCGGATTATCCGGAGTTGCATGATGCAAAAGGCGTCCATAATATGTTTCTCATGATCGCCCTCGGAAGTGGAATTCCCGCATTGATGTTTTTATTATGGACGATCGGGCGTGCGCTTAAAGCGATCATGGTAGTCGTGCATACGATGGGTGAAAGCGCTGTCTCCGTGATGTTAATTGGCATCGGGGCAAGCATCATCGGGTTTTTCGTGCGGAATCTTTTCGACTATATGATGATCGGCAGTCTTGGGTTTTTATTTTGGATAGTGCTCGGTGTAGGAATGGTTGCGATTTCTACGTCGGAACGGTCTGCGGCAAAGGCCACGGATTTTTGCTCTAGTGACACCTCTTGCGCCTAAAGCTCCTTAACATGAGTCTCTACGTGATTGTTATTGGAACGGGGAGCAGTGGCATGAGGCATTTGGAGGCCTTGCGCCGAATCCCCAACGTCCATGCCATCGCGGTACCTCAGCGACACACCCGTTTCTTAGAATTGGCTGACGAGGGATATACGGTCTGTGACAATCTTGATCAGGCCTTGAAGCGGTGGTCGCCAGGCCTTTGCATCATCGCGTCCGATACGGGACGGCATCTGGACCATGCATTGACTTCAATTGCGAATGGCTATCACCTTCTCGTTGAGAAGCCGATGGCAATCAATGCGAGAGATGCGTTAAGGATGTGGGACGCGGCGCGAGCAGAGAAACGCGGCATCTATGTTGGTTGTGTCCTTCGCTTTTGCAAGTCTTTGCAAGGTTGTCGGGAAATGCTCGGAGAACTGGGACAAATTCATTCAGTCCGGATCGAGTGTCAATCATATTTGCCGGAGTGGCGCATCAGTCATCCTTATAGAGATTCCTATTCAGCGCGAATGGATGAGGGCGGGGTTTTGAGAGATCTCGTACATGAAATCGATTATGCCGGATGGCTGTTTGGCTGGCCTAGAGACGTTTATGCGAAATTGAAAAATCTCCAACGGCTCGGAATCGATGCCGATGAAGCGGCCGATCTGATCTGGGATGCGCAAAGCGGAGCGACCATATCCATACGTCTTGACTATCTTTCGCGACCGCCACGGCGAGTCATGACGATATGTGGAGAACACGGGACGCTGACATGGGACGGAATTCGACATCACGTGGTGTTGGCTCTAAATGGACAGCCAAATCGAGAAGCCGATTGGAATCAGACTCGTGATGAGATGTTTGAGGCGCAAATACATGCGTTCATCGCATCTGCG
>JAICXS010000302.1 GCA_025934615.1 Nitrospiraceae bacterium | reverse complement strand
GATCGTCATCGATAAGCGCGATGCGCTTTCCTTGCAGCAAGGCGGCCTGCAAGAGCGCCGCATTGGCGGGTGCCTGCGCCGGCAAACCAAAGCGAGCGGTAAATGAAAACGTACTTCCTTGATTCAGCTCACTCTGAAGTCGCATGGAGCCGCCCATGAGTTCGGCGAGACGTTTGGCAATGGCCAAGCCGAGGCCACTGCCTCCATATTTTCGTGTCGTCGAAGAATCGGCTTGTGCAAAGCTTTCAAACACCAAGTTATGTTTCTCGGGTGGGATCCCGATCCCTGTATCCCGCACAGAAAATTCCAAGACAGAGCCGGCACCCGTCGGCAAATCAATCGATTGACTGTCACTCCCCACATGTACTTGAACATCAATCTCACCGCGATCCGTGAACTTCACCGCATTCCCGAGCAAGTTAATCAGAATCTGTCGCAGGCGATGCGGATCGCCGACTACGGTGATCGGCACATCAGATGCGATTTGAGATCGAAGCTCGATCCCCTTATCGCGTGCGCGTTTGGTAAAGAGGTCGAGCGACGTGGAGAGCAACTCGTGCACACTGAATGGAATTGATTCTAAGGCAAATTGCCCCGCCTCTACTTTAGAAAGATCCAGGATATCGTTGATTAAAATGAGGAGTGCGTTACCGGCCCTCCGGATCGTATCCACGTAGTCGGATTGGGTCGGGTCCAAGGCCGTTTCAGCAAGAAGATCGGCCATGCCGAGAATAGAATTCATCGGTGTACGGATTTCATGACTCATATTAGCGAGAAATTCGCTTTTTGCGCGATTGGCCGCTTCTGCCGACTCCTTGGCCAGTCGCAAATCTCCTAGCGCACGGCTTGCGCGCAACATGTAGCGCACTCGATGGCTTAAGACCACCGCATTAATCGGCTTCGTGACAAAATCGGTCGCCCCGGCCTCATAGGCCTGGGTGATGGAGTCAAAATCTTCCAGACCGGTCACCATAATGACGGGGGTCCGATCACCCTCGGGATTTGCGCGGAGTAGCCGGCACGCTTCAAACCCATCCATCAGAGGCATCATTACGTCCATCAGAACAATATCGGGTCTCGCGCGTTTATAGGCGGACAGTGCCTGTTGCCCGTCTTCCGCTTCATCGACCATGAGACCGCACTGCTCCAACGCCTCTCGCACCAGTATGCGCATCACGGGATCATCGTCTACTAGAAGGGCGCGCGCTTTCGCCGTCTCTATACATCCTTCAGAGGTGTTCATGACCTCACCTGATTCAACTCATCCATCAACGCTTCTTGAACGAGTGCATATTCGGATTCAATTTTCTCCCACAGAGCCGGCATGCCGTTGAGCATATTCGTGCGTCCCATGGCTTCGGCTTCCTTACACAGCGCGGCTAAACGCAACGCGCCCAGCGTCGCGCTGCTGGATTTGAGACTATGCGCCGTTCGATGCAACGACCCCGCATCGCCCTGCGGAACAGCCGCCCGCATGGTATCGAGCAATTGACGACTGGACGAGAGATATTTGTCGATGACTTTGTTCAGCATGTCGGGTTGCCCCGGCCGCTGCAGCGATCGAATGCTCTCCCACGCGCGTGGATCGATTGACACCTCTGCACCGAACTGGGAATTCGACGTCCGAGGTCCGGGTATCGAGGTTCGGGGCGCCGGATCGGAACGTCGATCGTCGAACGTGGAACGTTCTTGCTCTTGAGCCGCTTCATCCCCATGCATTGGCAGCCAGCGCAGAAGCATCGCCTGTAATTGCTCTTGCACGAACGGCTTACTGAGATAATCATCCATGCCCGCCGTAATGCACCGCTCGCGGTCCCCTGAAATAGCATGTGCCGTCACGGCGACGACAGGAATATGGGACAACGATTCTGGGTTATGCAGCCGAGGTTGGAGGTCTGTGGTGTGAGGTTCCGAGACCGAACGCTCCCGCTCCAATTCCCGAATGCGGCGTGTCGCTTCAAAGCCATCCATTTCCGGCATTTGGCAATCCATTAGGATTAAGTCGTAGGCCTTCTGCTTCAGCGCATCGAGCACCTCGAGACCGTTCGAGGCTAAATCAGCGCGGCATCCAAGCGCCTCAAGCATGCCCAGCGCGACCTCCTGGTTCACGGGATTATCTTCCGCCAGCAATATCCGGCCATGACTCAATGTCCGAACTTCTGCTTGCCGGGGGGCGGTACGGCGCAATGCCGCCTGCTCTTCTAAGGAGCCTCCCATCACGGTGGCAAGGCAATCGTATAACCGCGACTGACGAAAAGGTTTGGTCAAAATAGCTTGAACGCCGGTCTGCTGAAGGACTTCAGCATCTTCGGTCTGCGCCATCGCCGAGAGCATGATCAGACGCAAGCCACGAGCTTCAGTACGGCTTTTGATCTCGCGTGTGAAGGTCAATGCATCCATGTCCGGTAATTGCGCATCTAAAATGACGAGATCGTACGGCGTTCCACGCGTCGATTTATATTGTAAAAATGCCAGCGCCTCGGCTCCCGATTCTGCTGCGCCATAGTGCATATGCCACGCTTTCAACTGATTCTCCAAAATGCATCGCGTGGTCGGGTTGCTGTCGACAATCAGCACCCTCAGCCCATCGAGGTCATAGCGGCGCACGCCGGCCGCGGAGGACAACTCATCGGACATCTGTAACTGAACCGTAAACGAGAACGTGGATCCGCGACCCGGAATACTCTGCACGGACACCGAACCGTGCATCATTTCAGCAAGCTGTTTGACAATGGCGAGGCCAAGCCCTGTTCCGCCATATTTCCTGGTTGTCGATCCGTCGCCCTGAGCGAAGGGTTCGAAAATGTTCGCTTGCGCATGGAGCGGGATCCCGATTCCGGTATCGACGACGGAGACGCGCAAACGGCACCGCGATACCGGCGGCGGCATCGAAGACAGCGACTCCAGAGCTGGACTATTCTCAGAGGAGCATGGCGGATTATCCCCCGACTCAGACGGCTCCGGCGGCTCAGCTTCAACCTGCACACGGACGACGACCTCGCCGCGTTCCGTAAACTTGATCGCATTTCCAAGAAGATTAATCAGGATCTGCCGCAGCCGGCCCGGATCTCCCTTCAGCATGGCGGGCACCCGTTCGTCGATTTCGCAGGCCAATGTCAATCCCTTCGCCTGCGCCCGCTCCGCGACCAAATCGATCACCTCTTCAATGGTTTCGTACGTGTCGAAGTCCACCTGCTCGAGCGTCAGCTTTCCAGCCTCTACTTTGGCAAAATCGAGGATTTCATTCACGATCTCGAGCAGATTGTGACCGGATTGACGCACGGTCTCGGCAAACCGCCGCTGTTTTGACGTCAACGTCGTCGCCAGCATCAGATCGATCATGCCCAAGACTCCGTTCATCGGCGTGCGAATCTCATGGCTCATATTGGCTAGGAACTGCGATTTGGCCCGATTCGCGGCTTCCGCGGAATCTTTGGCGCCTCTCAGTTCATCTTCGGCTTGTTTGCGTTCGCTGATATCCTGCACAAACGCATTAAACTCGTACCCGGTGACGGTCTTCAGTGGGCTGACCGCCAGTTCAATAGGAAATTCTGACCCATCCCGACGCAAGCCGGTGATTTCGATCCGTTTATTGAGAACAGGCCCTTCTCCCGATTTCAGAAAGTGTTGGAGCCCGCGCCGGTGTGCCTCTCTATATTGCGGGGGGATAATGATGTCTCCCAGCTCTTGCCCGATGGCTTCTTCGCGGGTCCACCCAAAAATGGTTTCAGCACGGCGATTCCAATCGAGAATATAGCCCCGCTCATCCATACCGATGACGGCATCGAGCGCCGTATCGATAATGCTGCGGACACGCTCTTCGCTCTTCCGCAACGCCGATTCCGCCTGCAGGCGTTCGGTCGCCTCCAATGCCAAAGAGACCAGATTGGCCATTGAATTGGCGAATTGCTGCTCTTCCAATGTCCATTCGTGCACGGCACCGACATGCTCATGACAGATGACGCCGACCATT
>JAICXS010000497.1 GCA_025934615.1 Nitrospiraceae bacterium | reverse complement strand
TCGCGAAATTGTTTGATTTGTTCGACCGGAAGATCATAACCGGTGAGGTGAAGCAAACTGTACAGTAGCATCGATCCGTGCCCGGGAGAGAGCACGAAACGATCGCGGTCGAACCATCCGGGATTGGCCGGATTATGTTTGAGGAATCGGGTCCACAGCACATACGTCATCGGCGCGGCACCCATCGGCATTCCCGGATGCCCGCTGTCGGCCTTTTGCACAGCGTCCACGGAAAGGAAGCGCAAAGTGTTGATGCACTGATTATCCAATGCAGGATCGGCAGGCACTCTAGAAGGAGCTATGTTCATCAGAATTCTCCGTTTTGATCATTGCTTCGGCGAGCCCATGTGGTTGTGAAGATCGTCCGCGCGCTCCTCAATCGGCGCCCGACAAAGGCTGATCGCGCGTCCTCTCAGCGTTAACGTTGCTACGCCCATGCAGTGGACCTTTGGAGCTTTCTTCCAGAAATCCGTCCGACTCAAGGTCGAACAGGCGGGGTTTTCACCTATACTTGCGCATGTATTTGCGCTTAATTTTGTGGGTGCTCTTTTTGGCTGTACCGCACAGACACGCGCGGCCGTGAGCGATCTGTGCTGGCGTTGCCTTTTTACGTGTGATTGAAGCGTCGATTTCGGAAGGGCTCCCTCTAATGTCCCGCAAGCGGAAATTCGCTGCATTGACATTGGGCTTTGACCGGAGCGTTGTAGAGGCAGAAGCGTCCGATTGAAGCCGCGATTTCGTTGGCCGATTTTGTCCAACGGAACGGCTTACGGCGAAGTTTAGATTCGCTACACCAGAAGGCGTTACGTTCATTCCGAACTCTCCGCTTTCATCTTTGCTTCGACGAACGCAGCCAATCTCGAACCTTCTTTATCTCGCCGCATGCGATCGGCAACACCACCTGCGCGGGGACGTCGTCGAGAGAAGCGACCGTCGCAGGAAGCTTCGTTGATGCCGGGACCCCGTGCACGAAGACCACACGCCGTCGGAGATCAAGTTTCTGACCGGGGAATTTCTTGATGAATGCCGATTCTAAAGCCTTGAGGGGAACTGTCTTCTCGTAAGAGTAGGACCCATCGGCGCCACCCATTGGAAAGGTGTCGTTGACCATCGACATGCCGGCGGGATCATCATCGAACGGCACCATGGTCGTTCCCGCGACTGGCTCGGTCTCGACAATATCGATGATCCCATCGCGGTTCTTATCATCGCGGGCGGTAGGGCATTTGGACGTCCGATCACGCTTGGCAAACCCGTGGAAATGCTGAAGGTGCTCCATATTCGGCGGGACGCCCTTGGCACTGACGTGTATCGTCAACTGGCCCCGCGAGATGGTGAAAGTCGCTTCTCCCCTGGCGCCGGAACCGATTGTCTTCGAATTAAGTGGCGACAGCTCGGCTTTGTAGGTCACGTCAGCATCTTTGGCTTGAGCCACGGAAATTCCTGCGATGCTGACCAGCACACCGGCGAAGCTCATAGCGGCGAACGAGTTCTTTTGGAGTCTCATGGTATTCTTCTCCCGATTAGCATCCGCGCCGCTTTTCTGCTCGATTGCGACGGTCTCCGGTTTGACCGGATTGAGGAACCGGCACTACGCCATCAACGCGCGCCCATGGGCATTTCCGGATGCTGTGCAAAGAGGAAGCCCAGAGACACACACCATGTGGATCAGGGCTACTTTCTTGAGCGGCGGTGCGCCTTTGTAAAAGAGCAGATCGATAAATCCTAGTACCGCCGCACAGAGGGCGCCGATAATGCTGAAAAACGCGACGGTGAACCACGCGTCTCCAGAGGCGCCAGCCAGACGGATCAAATCGCACGCCAAGGAAAAAATCCAAAGTCCGATTGTAAAGACAACCAGCATGGTGTGGATCGGATGCTTAAAGATGCTCGCTGGCGTGCGCATAAGGATCTCCTTGGATTGCCGAACAATATGAAAGCGACGCGTAAGATCGCGCGAGCGCGATTCGAGTCGTGCGACCGGCGTCCTGCTCCCCATCCCCCATCCTTCAGATCGACATGCGGTTCCCATAGAATTCATGGTCCTCGTTATAGCCGCCCTGGCCGGAGCCAAGCTGCGCGTAATCGTGCACGAACTCGATGGCCTGAATCCACTTAACCATCTTGAAGCCCAGTTCGTTCTCGCAGCGCAGCCGCAGTGGCGCGCCGTGGATCAGCGGCAGCGCCGAGCCATTCATCTCGTAGGCAAGGATGGTCAACTCATGCCGCATGTTTCGCATGTTGTGAGCGTCATAGTAGATGCCGCC
>JAICXS010000193.1 GCA_025934615.1 Nitrospiraceae bacterium | reverse complement strand
TAGCCCAGAGGCTACGCCTCGTTGGATGACCTTTTTGAACATCCTGCAAAACGTTCTAAAATCATCCAGGCGTACTCTGTACCATCTTCTCCGGATGACCTGCAACTGTGACTCGTTAGCTGGGAGAGAAGGACTTAGTTTGGCGACAGGCGGGGCCGCCGGTCGGCGGCCCGCCGTGACAGGCAAAAACCCAGATGCGTTACTTCTTGCCTTTCTTGCCTTCCTTCTTTTTCTCATCTTTCTTCATTTCAGTGTCGATCACCTCGCCGGAGTCCGCATCGATGTGCACTTCGGTGACGTTGCCGTCGGCGCCGACGACTTCGACTTCCCACACGGTCTTGCCGTGTTTCTTCTCAAGTTCGGCTTCGACGATCGTGCCCGGCGATTTTTCCATGGCGGTCTTAATGGCCTGATCGATCGTCACTTTCGCATCCTTCACCAAGTCGGTGACGCGTGCGTCTTCTTCCTTGTCCTTTTTCCCCTTGCTGTCGCTCCACGCGGGCACATTGAAAAGTAACAGTGAGCCGACGAGGAGTATTAGCGTGAGACCGGTTAATTTCATCTCGCACCTCCGTTCGGGATTAGTGTCCGCCGCCCTTTCTCATGTCACCCGAGGAGTCGCCATGCGGGCTTCCCCCGTCCACACGATGGGGCGGCAACATTTTTTCGTGCTCTGATTTTAATTTGCCGCGTTGATCAGGAGTCAGCAGCGCCAGGGCTTCCCGCCGCATCTTGATCGCCGCCATACGCAAGGCCGCTTCCTGAGATTCTCCCTCTTTCAGTTTGGATTCGATGGCGGACAGGTCGGATTTATCATCCTCCACCAGGGCCCGCAGTTCACGCTCCGAAATCATAATGTCGGCTTCCGCTTTGATGCGTGTTTTGTCCAGAGTAAGCTGCATGTCTTTCAGTTTCGCGACTTGGTCGTCTTTCAAACCGATCTCGGTCGAGTGTTTCAACATATGACGAAGCAGATGACCCGTACTGGCGTGCCACCCGCCCATCATGCCATGGCCGCCTCCATACCCATGACCGTCTCTTCCGGAGCCTTTGCCGTGCTCGGCATCGCCTTTCCCATGGCTGTACTCGCCCTTGTCATAGCTGCCTTTGCCATGCGGGTTGTCCGGATCCGCCCAGGCCGACGGCAGGCTCAGGGCTGATACAAATGCGATCCCCACACTCAGCGACGTCCAGTATCCCGTTCGTGTCTGCATGGTTCCTCCTCTTTTTCTTGGGTTGGGTGATGGTAGGATGATCATAAGACCGTGCGCGCTGGTATCAGTCCTCCTTCTCCTTTGATGGCATTGAAGATAAATTGAATCGCCACGGCGGCTAATAACAACCCCATGAGACGGGTAATGATTTTAATGGCAATAGGGTTCAGCCAGTGGGCGCCTCGTCCCGCGATGTTGAACGTGAGGTAACTGGCGACACCGACCGCCGCCAAGCAGCCATACAGAATACTCCGATGCGCCCAAGTCGGGGCCTGAGTGTCGAGCAAGATCATCGTCGAGAGGGCGCCCGGCCCCGCCAGCATCGGCATGGCCAGCGGCGTGATCGCGACATCATCTTTTGTCACGCCTTCGGCCGTTTCTTCGGCCGTTTCCTGCACGGGGGATCGTTGAGCGCGCAACATATCGAGGGCGACCAAGAGCAAGACCATCGCGGCGGCGATCTGAAAGGCCGGCATGGTAATACCCAAGATATGGAACAGGGACGGTCCCATGAATCCGAAGCCGGCGACAATTCCCACCGCAACGATGCACGCCGTTCGCGCCGTCCGCAACCGGTCTCCCACCGACTCTCGCGCCGTCATCGCGAGAAAGGCCGGGACCGCGGCAATAGGATCGATAATGATAAAGAGCGATCCGAACGCAAACAGCGCGTACTCAACTAACGTCACGGGTCTTTCCTCACGCCTTGTCCATCGCCGGGCGATTAAGCTCGACCGGCTGTGCGGAGCAACTCCACCCTCGGATCGGGATGCGGAGCTCGGGCCAATTCTTCGTAGAGCTTGCGGTCCTCATCCGACAACGATGGGGGCATAACGATCTGAAGCGTGAAGAATAGATCGCCTCGGCCGCCGGTGGCCGTCGGCAGCCCTTTTGCCTTCAGCCGGAGCTTCGCGCCCGCCCGGCTGCCGGGCGGAACTTTGACCCGAACCGGGTCGGTCAGCGTGGGAACCAGTACGTCGGCGCCTAAGGCGGCCTCCCACGGCCAGACTGGCAACTGCACAAGAATATCGGAGCCTTGCCGTTGAAACACCGCGTGCGGATCGATCTGAACCAGTAAATAGAGATCGCCCGGTTTTCCCCCATTGTGGCCGGGGGCGCCTTTTCCCGCGACGCGGACGCGAGTGCCGTCCAGCACGCCGGCTGGAATCTTCACATCGATCGTTCGCAATTCGGCTCGACTGCCGGTTCCGCCGCATGTGGGACAAAGTCGGCCGCGCTGCCTGCCTGTTCCGCCACACGTCGGGCATGGAATGGGCTCCGACAATTGGACACGCCGGCTCACTCCGGTCAACACTTCACGAAGGGTCAGCCGCACGGTCGTCTCCAGATCCTCGCCCTGAATCGCGAATCCTTCGAAAGGCGAGCCCCCGCCGCGCCGGGTGTCTGTGCCTCGACGAAATATATTTTCGAAAAAATCGCCGAAGTCTTGGCCCTCGCCCTGCGCCGATTCCTGCCCCCAATGAAACCCGGCGCCTCCCCTTTGTCCGGCGCCGGCTTGTTCGCGGGCCTTCTCATAGGCCTCCGCTTCCTGCCAGCGGTGCCCATAGCGATCGTATTTTTTTCGCTTGTCCGGATCTTCGAGCACTTCATTCGCCTGGTTCAGCTCTTTGAATTTCTTTTCCATCTCGGCTTTTTTCGCGCCACTATGCAGATCGGGATGGTATTGGCGCGCAAGGCGGCGATAGGCTTTCTTGATCTCATCCGGTGTGGCCGTCCGCGACACTCCCAGGACGGCATAGTAATCTCGTTCAGTGGTCGCCATGTCAGAACGTCCCTCGCTAAGTGCTACGTAAAGCTTACGGGCTCTAGGCCCGGTTTGCAACTATCGCGAATCAGGATCTACCCTTGTGCGTGTAAAGATGAGGCGCCTAAGTTCGTCGTTGTCACCGGACTCGATCTCCACGAAAAGAAGCGACACGATGATGAGCTACCATTCCTGGGCAGAGCGGCGGGAACGTAGAGAGTGCCTGAGCCCGCAAGCGACGAACAAAACTGTGAACACATTGCGATCGTGCTCTGCAAAAGTGCATCGAGCCTCGTCGGTCCTCGTCCTACCCGTTTTTCATTGTTGCGCGCCTTTCGGCGGTTCTCCTGACGCCTTCACAATAACAAAAGAGAGTTTCTAAAGGGGGCGATGATGAGAAGCACGGCATTCACGCTCATGCTCGGGACGACGATGATCCTGACAGCCGCCTGCGCCTCGACGGAAACAAACGGCCCACCGATGAGCGGCAGTCCGGTACGAGACGCAACACAGAGTCGCTCTCTCAGCACAGACCGTTCGGCGAAGGACTCGACCACTACGATCGCAGAGCCACGTCCACAGGCGAACCCGCGCGCTCCACTGCCCGCCGCCTCAACAGAAGGGAAGGGGTCACACAAATCCCTATCTTCCTCGGCCGAAAGCCCGGGACGTGACGCGGTGGACTCATCGGTCCAGCTCGAGGCCGGCATCACGCCACTCGACCAATCGGAGGCGCCGAACGACCTCGAAACCACTCGCCGAATTCGCCAAGCCGTTGTTCAGGACGACTCGCTCTCGTTCAGGGCAAAGAATGTCATGATTGTCACCAACGGGGGTCGCGTGGTGTTGACGGGTCCCGTGAACACGCGTGCCGAGGCAGATCGCATTAAGGGCATCGCTCAATCCATCACGCCATACCGCATCGAAGACCGGTTGGAGGTTCGCCGATAGCCTAGAGGAGGAGAATATGGCCAAAGCTATCTACTGCATTGCCGCAACCCGTGAACAGGCGATGGACATCATCGACACGTTGCGCAAGGACGGATTTTCGCAGAACGCGATCTCGGCGCTCATCCCCGATCATGAAACCGGGCCGAGCCTGGGCATCGAGAAGCAGACTAAAGCCCTGGAAGGAACCGCCGCCGGGGCCAGCGCCGGCGGAGTGTTCGGAGCCGTCTTGGGACTGCTCGCCGGCATCGGCACAGTCGCCATCCCTGGTGTAGGGCCTCTGCTCGCGGCCGGCCCTCTGTTGGCGACACTCAGCGGCATGGGGTTAGGGGCGAGCGTTGGCGGACTTGCCGGCGGATTGATCGGTCTTGGCCTTCCGGAATATGAAGCGAAGCGATATGAGGGGCGCCTCGGGGAAGGCCACATTCTTATTTCTGTGCATTGCGACGGGCCTGACGATATCGAGCGCGTCCGAAACATCTTCATGGCCGCTGCCGCGCAAGACATTTCGGTCAGTCAGGAAGCGGCGGCCTAGTGGCGCAGGACATTATGAAGAGACCCAGGCGGTTTGCGGCGTAAAACTGTGCTCGCGCGTACAGTCCGTGACTGGCGGAGGCGCACCTGGCGCGGGTGCTGGGCGCGGCAGGGTCTCACGCAATGCCCGGAACTTGCTGCCAGCGGCTCCCTTCTCGTCTGCAGCGCGATTTGAACACCCTACGGATGCACGCCCCAGTATCCGTGGCACTCCGTTATAAGATCCAGGTCTTTATTCCGCTGTGACAATCAGGTAAGAATCGGCACCCATCATGAGCTGACACATGGTAAGTTGGATTGTCTACATCATCGAGTGCAGGGATGGAACGCTCTATACCGGAGTGACGAACGATCTGACTCGTCGGCTCGCTGCCCATGCGAAAGGCGCCGGTGCAAAATACACCAGAGGACGTGGTCCCTTTTCCATTCGCTATACCGAAACGCATCCCACGAAAGGGCAGGCGTTACAGCGTGAAGGACATATCAAGAAGCTCAATGCAATGGCGAAGCGCGCGCTTACCTCGTGAGAAAAGCGAGAGGTCAATCGTCATGAGGTGGTTCTCCATGCACAGGTCAGTACTTTCGAGCGAGACGGGTGTCCGCACTTGAAGGGTGGTCACTGCAAGGTGTTGAATGATGCTTAGCAAGAGATCATGCGCGCATGGTTGATGGGCGGATATGACGGCGTAGACGCGCTCCGCC
>JAICXS010000558.1 GCA_025934615.1 Nitrospiraceae bacterium | reverse complement strand
TCTGAGATGTCGCGCCGCTATGCGGAGCGGGTTGCGACTGTAACGAATAAAAACCCGACCTCGTAACTATTCGTAACTATTCGTAACGGACAGCCTGCATGGGGTCGATCGAGGTGGCGCGCAGAGCTGGCATGATGCATGCCGATGCGGCCGAAATGACGAATAGCGCGGTGACAGCGGTGAGAATCAACGGACTCATGTAGCTGTTCTGGGTCCAGTGTGCGAGGAGCTTGTGTAGAGTCAGGAAGATTAGAAGCCCGGCGAGCAGACCGCCGGAGACGGTGATGCCGATGCTGCGGCAAACAATCCAGAGCACGTGGGTGCGCGGCGCCCCGAGAGCCATTCGGATTCCAAACTCATTGGTGCGCTGCGCGACGGAATAGGAGACGACGCTAAAGAGCCCTACGAGCGCGAGGGCCAGAGCACGACCGGAAAAAAGACCGAAGAGGATGGAAAATAGACGCTGCTGCCTGAACTCAGGCTGCTGCTCGATCCATTGATTCAGGTCACGTACATTGAAATCGGTTTGTTGATCGGGATTGACCGACAGGATTGCGCGTTGAACCTCACGCAAGGAGGCCAGTGGTAAACCTTGCGTGCGAACAAGAAACTGAGTACCCATCCACATGTAGCGCGAATATGGTATGTAGAGCGCGGGTTCTACTGGCTTGTCCAATCCATCGTTGAGAGAGTCCGCGGCGACGCCGACGACCTGAACCCAACCATTCGTGTCAGCGACGCCAACAAGACGCCCCGGATCGCCGGTTTCCATCGTGAGCGCCGGCGTCCGAATCTGTTGTCCAATGGCATTGCCATTGGGAAAGTATTGGCGTGCCAAAGTCTGGTTGATGACGGCGACTGGCGCGCCTCGCGTATTCTCGGTTTCATCCCAGAGACGGCCTTCTAAGAGCGGGATCTTAAGCGTCGCGAAGTATTCCGGACTGATGAAGTTGAGGCGGAGATAGTTAGGCTGGGAGGAAGGCATACCGAGAATCTCAAAGTTGAGATTGGCGCCGCCTGTTGGTGGAGTGGCGTTCGCGGATGATGCAACTCTGATGATTCCAGGAATAGCGGCGATCTTCTCCTGCAGTGTCTTAAAGTATGTGGCGCGTTCCTCACGTGTGAGATAGCTGTGCCGATGAAGCGGAATGGGCACGGACATGACGTGTGCCGGATCATAGCCAAAGTCGCGATGTGTCATACGCAGAAAGCCGCCGATGGCGGACCCTGCCGCTCCCATAATGATCGTGGTGAGCGCGATTTGCCCGGCGATGAGCGTGCTGAGCGAGCGGGCTTGCCCGCTCATTCCGGCCACCTTGCGCCCGGAGGCCTGCATCACTTTGGAGACGTCAGGGCGAGACATGCGAAGCGATGGCAGGAGTCCAAAGAGGAGCCCACTAAGGAGGGCCAGGGCGATGGAGAAGACGAGGACGGGTAGATTGATGCGCACGATGGATTCGTGCATAAAGACGTCGGGGAAAAGCGAGAAGATGAGCCTCGCCATCCAGTAGGCAAGAAGGATGCCGAGCAGCGAACCCGTGATGGCGAGGACCAGGGCCTCGACAATCAACTGACGGATGATGCGATAACGGCTGGCACCGAGGGCGGCGCG
>JAICXS010000237.1 GCA_025934615.1 Nitrospiraceae bacterium | reverse complement strand
GGGTGCCTAGGTTCGGTGGAGCGTGTGGAAGCTGACACTTTTACCGGCCAGCCTTCTTGACGGATCGCATTATACCAGTATGCGCGTTCAGATGAATAGTTCGATCGATCAATAATGGGCCGTCGCAGGTTGCATTACTCACGTGTTTGATTAACCAAATGGTGTCGAATGTAATCGACCATGCTGAATCGCATCAACGTCACAATCTGTTACACGTTCTTACACAAGCGAAAAGACCTCATCCCCGCACCCTGGTAAAGTCGGCACAAAGTGGTGGTCTGCGAGTGAGAGGGTTAACTGACAGATGCAGAATCCGAAAGTTGCTGTTGATGTTGCCGCAGAATTCTCCCTCTGCACTATGCCGCCAATGATAGAATCGACATTCTCACGCTTGGAGGGCGGTAGCGTTCAACTCCAGCATGACGTTGCGAGTTTGTCGTCCCGCTATGCATGCGTCTCATGCAGCATTATTCAAACAGAACTTGGCTGCCCAGATTGTATCGTCACATTGATCCACCGTCCTAAGATAAACGGTGTGCAGATTGACAGCGGGTCGGATCCAGAAGAGGATAAGTCCGCTCATCAAACGCATCGCGCATTTGTCCCAAAACCTGATATCGGATGACTTAAGGTTCATAATTTTAGGAATACAAGCGGGCCCTTAGACGATGACATTTAGTTTGTTTCGTGAATTGCCGCGCGTGCGTGTAAGCGCACCTCGTCCGCACATCAAAAAGACTTGCTGAGGTTTAGAATGGACATTCGGATGTTCAAGGTCTTGATCATCACTATCATAGCATTGGGAGTTGTTGTCGGAAGCTGGAAGCCCATCCAGGCCGAAACTCTGACCGTCGGGGCACCACCCAGCTTAAAAGCGGCGTTCAGCGACATCCTGCCACTGTTCGAGCAAGAGTATGGTGTCAAGGTTCACATCGACTACACGCCATCGAAAACGCTGCTTCGACAAATCGAAAAGGGGGCGCCGATCGATGTATTTCTGTCGGCGGGGATCGAAGAAGTCGAGTACCTGCACAAGAAGCGACTGACGCTCAACGGCGCGCCTCGGATCTTCGTGCAGACGTCCCTCGTGCTCATGATGTCGGCGGACTCCGCGGCCACGATGTCCCTTCAGGATGCGCTGCATAATCGAACTATCCGCATCGCCCTCGGAGATCCTGCGACGTCCTACTTGGGAGACGTCACGGCCCGCGCGCTCACAAAGCTTTATCCGATGTATAAAAGCCGTTCCCACGTACTCTATGCGTCACATACCGAGGACATCGTGAATCTAATTCGCACGGGCAAGGCCGATGTGGGCCTGGTCTATCGTGCAAATGTGATCAACAGCAGGGATGTGCGCATCAGTGATGACACCCCCATCGGAAAAGATATGCCGATTGAGTTCGCGCAAGCAGTCGTGTGGACATGTCGGGCCTCATTACGCTCTGTCGCAGATCAGTTTTCCGATTTCCTGATGACGCCTCGCGTACAGACACTCTTGGCGAAATACGGATTTGACTCTTTAAATAGATGAGTAAACTGCTGGGAGCGCTCTGCCGCCCACCGCGGTTACGCTGCGTCTACTAAGTCAGCAGGCTTTCACACAGGCATCCAGACGGCCACTGCCATGGGTTGAGATATCGTGGCAATAAATCAGCCAGAAGGCCAGTTTGGCTATAAAGGCGATATTGTCATTCGAATCCAGCCTTAGGCGAACGGAAGCCGAGTCGACATTCGCTCAGTCTTCCGAGTTGGTAAAACGAAGGGAACCAGTGCACATCGTATTCGGGCGTATGTACGAAGGCTGAAGAAAGCCTCATCTGGATCGTGAAACTTCAACGGTGATGTCGGTCGCCTTAGTTCCGATACACAGCCTTTCTTCGGCCTCGAGTTGTCAAGCAGCTCGCTTGGCATGTCCAGGCTTGGAAACCTCGCGGATGGTATCGTGGATCTCCTGTGCTCCCTCGATATACAAGGCCAAGTCGCCCTGTGAAATGATGCCCATGCAGCAGCCATGTTCATCTATCACGACAATGCGACGGACCTGATGCTGCTTCATGAGCTGCACAGAGTATTCGACATCGTCCTGTGGACCGCAAGTCAGGAGATGCGTAGTCATACAATCGGACACAGGAACGTCTGCCGGGCTGTAGCCTTTGGCGATTACTCCTAAACAAAGATCTCTATCGGTCACAATTCCCACCAGCTTCTTGCTCGCACCGTCGATAACCGGTAACGCGCCAACATTTTCCTGCCCCATAATTCTCGCAGCTGCCTCCGACGTCATACTCGGTGTGCAAACTTTTGGATTAGGGGTCATCAGGTCCTTAGCATTCATGGTGTTCTCCTTTCCGGCTGATGCATACTAGAAAGTAGCGGCGCTGTAGTTTCGTGGGAATGAACACGCTTTGTCACAGTGTTCCGGGGGGCTAGTATGGCTTTTGTCGTGACGCGCAACAATCGGCCGACTGCTTACGTTCTTGCCGCTCTCCTTAAGACCCTAGGGCTGGTAGAGAGACACGGCACGCGGCGTGTCAGTCGCGCCGTCAACTGGCCGACAAGTTAAGGGATGCCTTCAGCGCCTTCGCTTCTCAAATTACATCTAGCCCCATTTACGAGTATATCCAGCGAAGCACGGTATAGCAGAAATTGAGGCAAGATTAAGTGATTCAAAAATTGGCGCCGCGACACCAATTGAACGTACGACAAACGGTTTAGGGAACCGCTGCTCTATCCGACTGAGCTACGGGGCATGATGGACGATAGCGAATGGAAGCCAGGGAAGTCCAGAGGCAAACCGGGCTGACCCGCCGTCAGCGCTGACCGCGGATCAGCTCACGGGATAAAAGATGCTTATGAATTGAGCGAATGAAAGAATCCACTTCGGTACCGGACTGTGTCGGCCTTCAAGAAGAAGCCTTAAAATCCCTTCCGTATCTCTTCATCGCGCCGGCAGCTTTCTTCGGCGATCATGCGCTGCCCTGTACTGGCATCTTTTGGAATGCGTGCGATGCAACCTTCGAGAGTATCGCCCTGCGTGCCGGAGGCCACCGGCCGAGCGTCGGTTCTACCGAAGTCGCGTTCGCACGTCAGTTCGGCGATCGCACGTTGGCCAGGCGAAGCGCCTTTTGATATCGTGCTGAGACACGCTTGAAGCGGATCACTGCTCGACGTGGTGCGGGTTTCAATGACACTCGGCGCGGTACGCATCGGAGCAGACGGGGCCGGTTCCTTGGTTACCGTGGGAGGCGTTTCTCTCATTTTTCCAGACGGCACCTCCTTCGCAGAAGGCAATTCCTTCATTGAAGGGCCGCTTGCGGGCTTCGTTTCTTCCGTGCTTGCACAGCCACTCACCATCAATGCAGTGGCAAAAACCGATATCATGACAGTCAGACGAATATCCATGCCTACCTCCTTATAGCGGAAATACTATAGAGAACCACGCCCCATACCGCAATCGGTACTTACCTTACGTACCAGCGGGTATCTTTTCTAGTTCCTGTTTCAATGGAATCTGGGTGAGCAAATCGGACCGCGCTTGGAACACGCCCGGGAGCCCGCGGCCCATTGCATACACCAGCCCGCCGGTGCGTGTGCCTAATACGAGACGGCCGTTCCCTTTGCCGTCTTTAGCCGTTGCCGTAAATTCCGCGGTCGGAGACGTGAGCCCGTACGGCGCCAGTGGACCGGCTTGCTTGACGATACGTATTTCAGCGGGAAGATCTACGACTCGACTGACAAAGAGTGCGACTTTTTCCTGGTCCAACGCTTTTTGAGGCGCGTCTTCCAACACCCACGTATTGTTCTGTCGAATAAGCGTGTAGTGGTCGTCGCGTGTCTTCACCTCCAACATGGCGAGATCGTCACCATCCATGCCTAGAAGCCGTTTGTCCTGGAGGGCAAACAAGTCTTTCGCGAGGTCCTTCAACATCATCGGATTGATACGATAGATGGGGGCCTCCGGAGTCGTGACCGCAAAGGCTTCGCCGCTCAACGGATCGGGTAGATATAGCTTGACGGTGTGCTCCACGCCGCGGGCATACAACATGATTTTGATATCCGGCTTCACGAGTTTCTTTAATTGTTCATCTCGCTGAGCGCCTGGATCGATGAATGCCAGTGCTTTCAAATCGTCAAGTTTCATGAGCAACGTACGGACCTCGGGCTGATCGGCGGGCGCTTCAATGGGATACCGAATGGACCATTTTTTCTTATTATCCTTGGCCTCCGTGCGATAGAGGACTATTTCAGTTTTCGGATAGGTCAGACGCACGCGTTCTACTTGACTGGAATCGACCGGCAAGACTTCTTTTTTTCGAAAACTGAGCAGGGTCTTGTTCAGAAAATCCTTTGTCGAGAGGTCGGTCAACAACACTTTTTTATCGGAGGCCCGCATGGCATAGAGTGTCGAAGAGATGGGGCCGCTCTCACCAATCGAAACGGTTTCGTGCTGCGAGTCCGCGGTGAGTGTCAAGATCATCGATGGCTTGTCCAAGCCGAACGGACCGAGCGCGGTCGTTTGCTCCTCCACGACGCGCGTGATTTTCCCCAAGGCCAACGATCGCAGCATCGACTGCACCACGCGCGCATCCGCTTCAGTCTGAAGCGGAGCCGTCATCTGCCAGGTTCCGTCCTTCGAGACCAGC
>JAICXS010000073.1 GCA_025934615.1 Nitrospiraceae bacterium | reverse complement strand
TCCACGCCATCGGCGATTTGCATGAACAGCATGAGATTTTGCGCGCGTAGATTCAATTTACCTTCAGGCCCGCGAAAATAGAAACTGCGCTCCTGTGGCAATTCGCCCTCGGTGTATTTTCGTTGGTGGCGTTTGCGATCGAGCTTGCTAGGGGCGATGCGCATCGTAAATGGATCCTCACTCACCGCCGGATCCCATACGACGGCTTCTCCCGGAAGCAAGGCCGTTCGAGGAAATGGTCGCAACGATTCCCCCCTTCCTTTACCGAATAGGCGCAAGGTCTCCTCCGGCTGATCCCCCAGCGCGATGACCACATCGATGTCACGCAGCACCTCGTGCGCCACTTGGCCCGGATGGACGGTAATGAACATCATGCTGGCGGACTTGTGCGACAGCGTCTGTGCCGCCGGCTCCCAATCCGCCGGCAGGAGGTGATGCGTTTCATCGACCACAATCCAATGCGGCCGGCCCGTCTTGACCCGCAATTCTTGCAACCGCGGCAGCAGACCGACAAAGAACGCCGGCCGATCGTGCAACGGCAAGCCGATTAGATTCACCACGGCATTCACGTCCGGCTTTTCCAACAGTTGCAATACTTCATCGGCCGTCGGTGCATGCTCGGCGGTTCCGAGCGTCACCGCATGTTCAAACGATTCGTAATCCCCCTCGGGATCGATAATGCAGAACTGGTACGCTTGTTCGGCGAGCCGCTCCAGAATACCGCTCGCCAAGGTCGACTTCCCGCTTCCCGATGACCCAGCTAAGAGAATATGCCTGCCATAGGGACTGAGACGAACTTCCTCTCCGTTCTCGCGCGCACCGAGTAAAATGTGATGACGTACGAGGCGTCCCTCGTAGTGCGATAAATCGTCCCTCACCATGTCGCGGACCAATTGTGCCACCCCGGCGCCGTGATCCTCCTTGGTCACCAAGTCGGCCGTCTCTTTCAACATCGGGACGGCATTGGAGACGGCCACGCCGCATTCACACAGGGTTAAGAGCGCATGATCGTTCTCGCCATCCCCTATCCCAACGACATTGTGAGGCGACACGGCGAGTTCTAGAAGGGCCGCGGTCAGTCCGGTCGCTTTATTGACTCCCGCCGGCAACACCATGACGGAGCCTTTATTGAAAATCACTTGCAGCTCCAAGCCCAGGTCCCGAATCACGTCGAGCACGGTCGTTTCCTGGGGATGGACAGTCGCGACGATCGAGTGGCCAACTGCCAGGGGCGATACATGCCGCGCGCGCAGCGCGTCGACAAATGATTGCGGGGGAGACTGCCCTAACGTTTTATGCTCACGGGTGGCCGGACGGTACAACAGAGCGCCGTTTTCCGCCACCACCCGCTCACAGAGGGATATGTGCGGAAAGATCTCGAGCAATTCATCGAGTTGCCGGCCGGTGACAAGAATCAGCTTGCGGCCGGACGCGATCAATTGCTCTAACGCCGCGACCGTCTGCGCATCGACCCGGCCATCGGTGGCTAAGGTTCCGTCGTAATCCGCTGCGAGGGCGAGATATCTCATCTTCGTTGATCGTTTATTTGTGACTCGTTAATCGCAGTCAAGCACGTTCTCGTCGATCTCTTCATTCACCCGGTTCATGTGTAACGATGCACGTGTCACGTCTTTACCCCGTGGCCTTATAGGCGTGCGCCGGCGCGTTGAGCCGTTGCTCCACGACTTGCCAATTGATGTTGGAGAAGAACGCGTCGATGTAAGCCGCTCGCTCGGAAGGTTGATAGTCGAGGATAAAAGCGTGCTCCCAGACGTCCATCGCAAGCAGCGGCACGAAGCCGGCGACATTGCCGGTCTCGTGGAGCGTCACCCAATGATTGGACAGTTGTCCGTTTGCAGGATTGAGGTAGCACATGGCCCAGCCGACGCCCCGCATTTTGCCGACGCCGACAAAATCCGTTTTCCACCGCGCATAGTTACCGAATGCCTCCTCTGCGGCCTGCGTGAACGGCGAGTTGTGTCCGGGATCGCCGGCGCCGCCTTGCTTCAAATTCTCGAAATAGTACTCGTGCAAGACCATCCCGTTGTATTCGAACCCCAACCGGCGTTTCAGCTCGGAATAGGCAGGCATCTCCTCTTGATCCACCTTGCCGTCTTTCAGCATGTCTCGAATACGGTCGGTCAAGGTATTCGTTTCTTTTACATAGCCTGCGTAGAGCTTGAAATGAGTGTCGAGGGTTCGATCGGAAATGCCATTGAGCCTGTGCAAATTAAACGACTTGGCCTGATACGGTGTCACTTGTTTCATAATCACCTCTCTCGGTGCTGTGCGTTCAGTGCTGTACGAGAGACACGCTCACCATCTCGGCGGCGCGCAAACCGTGCGGTTCCTTATTCGCCGCCTCGTGCGCCTTGGCCCTCATCACTCAACACGACTTCAGTTTACTTCCCTTCCGGCAGCGGCTGCTTCAGTTCGGGCACCGGCATATCGATGACTTTTGTCGCGCGCCCATCGTGATCCAATTGGACCGTCACTTTCTGCCCCACGCTGAGCCGTTCAAACAACTGCGGTTTGACCACCTGAAAAAAGATGGGTTTCCCTAAATCCGTCTTGAGCATTCCCTTCATTCCGGTGAGATCCAATTCTTCTAACGTCCCGGTCACCACCATGCCGCTCTGATCGCCTACGTCTCCTAACGCCGGTTCGGCGGAAGTACATATCTTTGGAGGACATACGATCAGGACTACAAATAGGACGCCGGCCCATCTCATATTATTCTCCTTTGTTGAGCTTCCACTGCGACAATAAGATCCGGCGGTTCGGAACCACGCGGTTAACGAGGACCCGACGATTCCGGCTTTTGCTCCGTATCTTCAGGTGGGTCCATGATCAGCCGAGGCGTTTGATCAGGCTGAGCCGTTTCACAGGCCGTGAAGGCAAGCATCAGGAGCAATCCTATAGCGAGGCGGTGAAGTGCATCAGGCATATCGCTTCTTTTCCATGTGCGAGAACGACTGCACTTCACTGTGAAGGGGAAATAGCTTATCGGCCAGTGGAGATCGACCCAGATGCGCGTCCAACATTAATGTTAAGGCAAGACAGTCGTACTCCTACGTGAATCAATCCGACAGGCAGCGATCGAATTGAACGAAGACATCTGATGCCAGAATCGCGTGCCACAACTTTTGCCACGTCGTCCAGTCGTGTGCTCCGGATTCGACGAAGACCTGCTCCGGCGGAAGGATCGCGCCGAGCACCCGATGGGCTTCCACGAAAGTATCCCGTTCGCCATAGGCCAAACAGAGTGCGGGCCCTTGCGTGTCGGGATCTCCATACTGTTTTAACCAGGCCCATACCTGCCGTTCGTAATCATGCTCTCCGAGGGTGTTCGGCCTCCAATTTCGAATACCACCGGCGGCGGTAATTTCTTCGACAACCGCCGGCTTGCCTAGATACGGGGCGATCGCGATCACACCGGTCACATCTGTATCGTGCCGACTCGTGTATAAAAGGGCGCCAAATCCGCCGAGCGAAATGCCGACGATCCAGCGATTTTGGTAGCCGAGCATTTTCGCCGGCTCAAAAACGTCCTCGTGCAGGCGGTCGAGAATGCTTCGATTCGCATAGTACCCATAGTGTGCATCCACGACGACAAGATCTGCCGACCAACCTTTTTGTTGAACGGCCTCAATAAACCCATACCGCGCATAATCCTTTGCGAGATCGCTGATCCCCGGAAGAAAGACAATGAGTGTGCGCGCGGCCCCCGGCCCTGGGCAGCGATAGCGTTGCGTCACGACGGGATTGGAGGTCGGCAGCAGGCTCACCATCCGGGGAAATCGCAGCGCCAATTTGGAGACCAGTGCTCGAATCATAACGTTGAGTGAGGGATACTCTACCCATCCATTACCGCTCCAGCCGCACCGCATAGCGGCCGTCGCTGTAGTCCAGAAACTCGTCGAGTTCTTTCACCGTCAAGGCCGGCGGCATCGGATAGCGGGAGGGGATCGTTCGCAGCAAATCGAAATAGTAGCGAGTGAACACAGCGAAGTCGCGGGGAAAGACGCGTTCATCGACACCGAGAAACGACCCTTTGATGCGGGCGCGGCGAAGCGGTTCACGCCATTGCTCGATGGAGGGAAGACCGACGGAATCGACGCCATGTGAAAACAGCATCATAAAGATTTCATCGAATGCGTTACTCCGATCCAGATAAGCTTGAAGCGCGCGGCGCGATGGCTCCTTATTGAAGACCATCCAAAAGGGCGTCGATCCGGTGCGGACCGTCCAATACGGCTCCATGAGAATAAATGAGTCCACGATGAGGCGCCGGTCGGCAATGCCGCGCCTCTCATTCCACCGCTGATACAGATCCGCGACCAATGGACTCACGTGCTCCGGCTCCTCGAAGATGATGCGCCGAAGTCGAGCCTGGTGGCGATGCGCGACCCGCTCGATATCTTTTGCCATGGCCGGTTCGAATCCCCACTCTGCTTCAGGAGCCAGGCGGTCCACCCGCGGCGGTTCCCATTTACGCCGATGGGATCCATACCGTGTGAGATACTCCGCGACACGCTCGCTGCCATGCTGCAGCTCATCCACGGTCGCGCCGCCGACTGCGCCGAATTGAAATAGGTGATGCTCTCCGCATTCTGTAACGGGCCATGTCACGCGACAGTCCATGAGAAAAATCGTCCCGCCCGGTTCAAGACACCGATCGAGAAACGCTTCGTAGGCCGGACCCAGGGTGAGCCGTTTGAACCGAAAATAGGTCATCCGCTGGATCATGAGCCGATCTTGTACCGGGTCGTGCATATGATGCAGTTGCACGTTCGGATTGCGTTGCAGCACGATTCTGGCCGGCTCTCGAGCCCATTCAAGATCCTGCTGCGGCTCATCGGGATGGATACCGGAGCGGGCCACCGGCACAAGGAACGTTTGCGGCAGCCACGGAATGCCCATCGCAGCCCACAGATGGGTGGCCGCTCCGTTCGCCGATCCAATAGCCACGGCCGGATACTTCCTCACTGGATACAGGCTGACCATCCATTCGGCCACCTGCTCGGCATCGATGGTCCGTAACTTGTCGACCGAAACGGCCTCAAACCATCCGCTCCAGATATACACTTGCTCTTGCAGCCACTGCGGCATGGCATTGATCGCGGCGCCCAGCCCCCTCATGGGCACGCCGCTCCATTTCGGCAAGGTGCCCAAGAGCGGAAAGTCCTGCCCGCCGACACACCGGCTTAAGGCGCGCAACATGCCGGTGGCCGAATCGAAATCAGCGACGTAGTTCGGTTCTCGTCCCATCGCAGACTCTTAAAGATTGAGGAACGGGCGCATCGCGCTCACAAACTTTGCCGGCTCCGTGTAGTTCAACGTGTGAGCCGCACCGGAAATGACTACCAATTGGCCGTGCGGCAACAAGCGGCATACTTCTTCCGCCCATCTCTGAGGCACGATCGGATCGTGCTCGCCGCGAATCACCAGAGTCGGCATGGAAATGCGGGGCAACTTGTCTTCAATACGATCATTCAGCGCCATCTTGACAGTCTGAATCACGCGCTTTAAACCCGCTCGTGCGTAATCGCGCAGCATGATCGTTCCCAATCGCGGGGATTCCTTTCTGGAGTTTTTGATCAGGCGTCCGACCTGCCGCCAGAAGGTCCGTGCCGTCCGGTCGATCGTCGGTCCTTGAAGCACCAGTCGGTCGACGTGGTAGGGATGGCGCACCGCAAATTCCGCCAACACTTGACAGCCGAACGAATTGGCGGCGAAATCGACCGCCGTCAAGCCCTCCGCCTTCATCCATTCACTCAATGCATCGGCGAGTTCGGACAGAGACAAGACGCATGGCGGTTTCTCGCTGAGGCCGTACCCGGGAAGATCGACGGCATAGACATCGCACAACGTCGCCAGCTGTTCCGCAATCGGCTCCATGTATCGGCTGGAGATCACCAATCCATGCACCAGGACGACCCGTCGCCGCGGTTCAGATCGTCGGTGCACCCGCGCGTGCATAACGCCCCATCGGATCTTCGTCCACCGGCTTTCCAGCTTCATGGTCGCTCACTGTCATCCTGGCTCCGACACCGGCACTTCCGCTATCAGGGCTGCTTTCATCGGACGTGCATCTTTACGATAGAACGACGTGAGGATTCGTCCTAGGCACGGCTCACATCGCGACGGCATTGCGATTGCACAATTCTGATAGGCCACGATGGATCAGCGGAACGGAGTCGGTGTTGATTTATCCTTATCCGCCCCTACAGTCTTCGATCCTTGAAGCCGGGCGCAATTGCTGGCGTCTCGATCCGGCAGATCGCGCGGCCTTTCTGATCGATGGAGCCGTCTACTATCGCGCCTTCCGGGAGGCGGCGATACAGGCCGAGCGGTCGATTATGATCCTCGGTTGGGATTTTGACAGCCGCATCCGGATGCTGAGCGATGAAGAATCGGATGGCTTTCCGCCGCGCCTGGGCGACTTTCTCCAAGCGCTGCTGGCGCGGCGGCGAACACTGCATATCCATGTGCTCATCTGGGATTTTCATCTGGTCTATGCCTTTGAACGCGAATGGTGGCCCTTGTCAGCCCTTCGAGCACACCGCCGGTTGCATTTCCGAAGGGACGATATACACCCCGTCGGCGCGTCACACCATCAGAAGGTCGTAGTCGTGGACGATGCGGTTGCCTTCGTCGGCGGTATAGACCTCGCCCAATGCCGTTGGGATACCTCCGAGCATCGGGCCCACCATCCACTGCGTGTCTTTTCTGACGGCCGGCCATGCCGCCCGTTTCATGACGTCCAAATGATGGTGGACGGCAAGGCAGCCGCCTCTCTGGGTACTTTATGTCGGACACGCTGGACCAGAACCACGGGCACCTCTCTGCCTCCTCCGCGCGATGTCGCTCGGCGTCACGTACCGTGGCCGCCGGGAATTAAGCCCGACCTGGAAATGGTGCAGATCGGCATTTCCCTGACCGAACCCGCATATATGGACCGCAATGAAGTCCGGCAAGTCGAACGGCTATACCTGGATGCCATCCGGGCGGCATGCCGGCACATTTACATTGAGACGCAGTACCTGACGTCAAGCACGTTGGGTTCGGCCTTGCTCGAACGGTTGCAAAAGCCGGAAGGACCGGAGATCGTCATCATTCTGCATCCAAACAGTGACGGCTGGCTGGAGCAGTACACGATGGATGTGCTCCGCGGACGCGTGCTCAGACGGCTCCGCGACGGAGACACCCATAAACGGTTAGGCCTGTACTATCCCCATATTCCGGGCTTAGGCGCACAATGCATCAGCCTGCATAGCAAGGTGCTCATCGTCGATGACGACTTCGTCCGGGTCGGATCGTCGAACCTCAGCAATCGCTCGATGGGATTCGATACCGAGTGCGACCTGGCCGTAGAGGCACGCGGGGACCAGGCCGTCCAACGTGGTATTGCGAAGCTCCGTCATCGCCTATTGGGCGAGCATTTAGGGAAGTCTCCTGAAACCGTCGCGGAACGCATGTCTCGTGGCGGTTCCCTGATCGCGGCCATCGAGTCTCTGCGGGGCGGCGAGCGGACTTTGCAAGTGTTCGACAACCAGATCCCGCCTGACCTCGATGCCTGGATTCCGGACTCCGAACTGATCGATCCCGATCAACCGTTGAATCCCGAGGTCGTCACCGATCATCTCGTTCCCGAGGAGCACCGCACCCCGGCTCGGCGGCATATCCTGCTCGGGGCTTCGACGCTTATGGCATTTCTCGCCTTAGCGGCCGCCT
>JAICXS010000488.1 GCA_025934615.1 Nitrospiraceae bacterium | reverse complement strand
GTGAATCCATCGTTAGCCTTCATTTTCATGGCCCATGCTTCGCGGACGAAGGCATCCGTGACTCGCGATTTGTCATGGAAGACGATCGCGACGCCGTGCGCGTCAGCCAATGTTCCGGCGATAGGAATGGGCATAGAGCCAGACATGTGCGCCGCCGACATTCCCGCCGCATCCTCCAGGATCAGACGCTTCGGCGGGGGCAGGACATTCTGGCCGGAGTTTTGAGGAGCGAGCGATTCGATGGTGTAGAGTGCGGATATCCATCCGCCCAGCGATTCCCCGCACAGCGTAAATTCGTGCACGTTGAGAACGCGCAGAAACTCGCCGAGAAAATCGACGTAGGTCTGAATCGAATAATCGATGAACGGCTTGTCCGACGCTCCAAATCCGATCTGATCGAGAGCGATCACGCGATGGTGCATCGAGAGAGACACCAGCACATTACCCCAGTCGAAGCGTGCCTCGCTGCCAAACCCATGGACGAGCACGACCACCGGCCCCGATCCCGTGTCGTAGTACGCGATCCTCTGCCCGAATACCGCCACGTTGTGTCGAGCAGGAAGCTGCGGCTCCGGCGTGAGCAACGGGGCCGGCGATTGTGCTGCGAGTATTGAGGCGAGAACAGAGCCTATCCCCAAAACCAGGCAGATTTGTTTCATCATTGGTTGATCCTCGATGATCGGGAGAATCGTAGCACCGGCGAGCAAGATGTCTATTCGCAAAGATTTGTGGACGGCAGAGCCTGATTTGGAATTTTCGGTCCAATCGGTGCGTTCGACTTTCGACCCGTGTCCTTGGTAATGCGCCGGGCGCAATAACCAGACACACTTTCCCGGAACCGGCCCCAACATGAGAGCAGACGGAAGACTCGTCCATGAAAAACTTGTTTCGTTCTTTGCCTGGTTGTCTACTTCTGTGTGCTCTTGCCAGCAATGCCCAGGGCGTTCGCTCGCGCATGGAGCAGATGAAGACCGCCTACACTGCTTCGGGTAGCATAGTGATTCTCGACGGTCAGACCATGGTCATCGAGCCCAATATGCCGGCGCCCATCTGTGCGCTGCCCCGGCAGGAAGACGAGAAGATCACGTGGTATCGCTACGCCTTCCCGCTTTCGTCCATCACGGTCCCGTTATCGTCCATCGATGAATCGATGATGAGCGAAGACAGAGTGTTCACCGACCCCGCCGCTCCAAGCGCGTATAAGCCCGGCGATCGCGGAGATACCACAATGGTGATCGTGGTCGGCATGCCCGGAAAGAAGTTTCACGCGCTGATGTACGACCGCGAAAAGCTGGAGCATCTCGGAGCCGGCCCGCACAACAGTTCGGAGTACGGCCAGGTTCAGGATGAGGTCGAGGCTTTCGGACTCACCTTCAGCGATGATGCAGCGGCCCACGAGTTCATGTCGGCGCTCAGGAACGCGGTAATGCTGGCCAAGTCGCAGTCTCCCGCTCAATCAGCTTCGGCAAGCCGGTAGGCCGCAGGTCGACTACGGCAGTTCTCTCACCCAGATGTTCCGGAAGCTGATGGGCTCGCTCTTGTCTCCGTGTGCCTGTAGCTTGATCGGAGCGGTGTCGTACTTCTTATAGAAGGGCTTGCCGATGTAGAGCGTCTGTCCCTTTAGCTCAAAGTGATTCTGCACCAGGATGCCATTGAAGAAGACGGTGGCGTACGCCGGGGTTTTCAGCGAACCGTCATCGTTAAATGTCGGTGCAGTCCAAACTACGTCATAGTACTGCCAGACGCCGGGTTTGCGGCTCGCGTTCGCCAGCGGAATGCTCTGTTTGTAGATACTTCCGGCCATGCCGTTCACATAAGTCGGATTGTTATCGCCGTCGAGTACCTGCAGTTCGTAGCCATCATCTCCCGGTCCGGTGGAGGCGAGAAAGACGCCGCTGTTCCCGCGACCCTGCCCGCTGCCGGTGATGCTGGCAGGAATCTTGTACTCGATGTGCAACTGGTAATCCTTGAAGCGCCGCCTGGTTTCGATGCTGCCACCGGCCTTGTTCACTGTCATTACGCCATCATGGACATCCCATGTAGCGGGCGACTGGTCCTTGACCGAGACCCACTCGTTGACATTCTTGCCGTTGAAGAGAACGATCGCGTCCGATGGTACCTGACCACACTCAGCCGCGGGCGTAACGACCTTCGGCACCGGTTGCCATATCTCGGTGTCTTCCGGCTTGGGCTTTGCCTGCGGGTCCTGCTGCGCGTTTGAGGGAATCGCCACCAGAACAACGGATGCAACAAAGAGGAGCTTCGATATTTGTCTGAGCATAACGTCAGGGAGTATACACCGCGAACTCAACACTCCATCCCGAAACCCTCATGGATGACGCACATGCTTACGAGCGGCATCAGGATATGGTCAAACGCCGTTCGCGCCCCGGCATCCATCCCATGAATCCGG
>JAICXS010000532.1 GCA_025934615.1 Nitrospiraceae bacterium | reverse complement strand
GCGCGCGCGTCGCCCCGGCGGTCGACACAGGTTGAAAACGCTGGCGCGTTGGATAAGCCGATCAGCATGGTACGCCTCGTAAACAAAAAAGTTCTCACGCGACAGACCACGGAGGTTTCAACTCTTCCCCTATTTTGCCGTGCCATAATTACAGCGTTGACGGTAGGCAGCTCACGGCAACGGCTTAGCAATCGGACCGGAGGAGTAGCTGTTTGAATGCCCGGCCCAGCAACAATTCCTCACTTTAGCCGCTAAAGACAACGTTACGGAAATTCGAGGCCGCACGT
Organism: Nitrospiraceae bacterium; assembly: GCA_025934615.1. Lineage (GTDB taxonomy): Bacteria > Nitrospirota > Nitrospiria > Nitrospirales > Nitrospiraceae > JAICXS01. The sequence goes on along the minus strand of JAICXS010000532.1, from coordinate 1,646 downwards.
GAATAGCCAATTGTGTATTGGTACTATTGACTTGTACTCATCAGATCGCGAGATATCGCTGCGAAAATTCCGGATCTTCCAGCTGTGCCGGTTCTACTTCCGCTACGACGGACCCTTTTTCCATAATAATACAACGGTTAGCGCAGGACGCCACCATATCGATGTTCTGTTCGATGAGTACTGTGGTCAGGCTAAGCGTGCGGTTAAGCCGGGCAATTAAAGTCGCAATCTCCTGGGCGATGCTTGGTTGGATGCCATCTGAAGGCTCATCGAGTACGAGGAGTTTTGGTTTCCCGATCAAAATTCGGCCGATAGCTAGCATTTGCTGCTGACCGCCGCTCAATGTGCCGCCCTTTTGCCAGCGCCGCTCTCGTAAAATCGGAAACAAGTCGTACACATCCGGCAGGGCTCGCGCCTCCTTGGACCGGGCCCCGATCGACGCTCCAAGCGAGAGGTTCTCTTCAACCGTTAAGCGGCCGAATATTTCACGACCCTGCGGTACGTAGCCGATGCCGGCCATTGCCCGATGCCGAGCATCCGCGAACGTGACATCCTCTCCGCCGTAGAATATTCGGCCGCTCGAAGGCCGCAACAGGCCGACGATAGTGCGCGCCAGCGTCGATTTACCGACGCCATTCCGACCCACAATTGCCAGTATCTGGCCTTCGGCAACATCCAGGCTCACATTCCGGTTAATTGGAATGCCGTCGTAGCCGGATGTTACGTTCTCAAGGCGAAGCACTGCCGTCATCGGAGAACTATGTTCCTCAGCACTAAAAGTGGGAAGTGATTCTCGAAAGAAGCCGCTCAGCCGTGGTCCACGCTTAAGCGCTTGCGTTGGGTTCCCAAATAAAGGTGCCGAACCTCTTCGTTACTTTCAACCTCCCTAAATGTACCACGCAAAAACATACGCCCCAGATGTAGAACAATAACCGGGGCCTGCAACTCACGCACAAACGCCATGTCATGTTCGATGACGATTACTGATGTTCCTTTGGCGTTCACCGTTCGCACGATCTGCGTGGTCAACCTAGTTTCTTCAGGAGACATTCCGGCAGTGGGTTCATCGAGCAGAAGCAGCTTCGGCTCCATGGCGAGCGCCATGCCTAAAGCAAGCCACTGCTTCTGCCCATGTGATAACGAGCGCGCGTAAGCAATGTTCAATCCCCGCAGGCCGACCTGTTCAAGCAGCCGGTCAATCGCGTGCGGTATCTCTTGTGGTAATACTCGTCGCATGAGTGGAATGCGCATGTTGTGATCGACTGTAAGGTCCTGAAATATGCCAAGGCTTTGAACCTTCACGGCAATCCCCAGCCGCGCACGCTCGAAAGGATGGGCGCGCGTAATATCTTGCCCGTCAAAGATGACCCGGCCTGCAGTCGGCAGGAGCTGACCGCTGAGAAGCTGAAACAGCGTGCTTTTACCGGCTCCATTAGGGCCGATTATGCAGCATAATTCACCCTTGCTTATGACGAGATCTACACCGTCCAGAGCGTGCACCCCGCCAAAGCGCTTGCGGAGGGCGATGATCTCAAGCAACGGTAGTTGCCGGTCAGGCGCTGACATTAGCATTATTCGGCTGCTTGGGTGTCGCCGCTCTTGTGGCGAACGCGGTGACAATGCCTTCGCGCCGGAGCATCATAACG
>JAICXS010000314.1 GCA_025934615.1 Nitrospiraceae bacterium | reverse complement strand
GCAAATCTGCAGTCGGGTTAATCGAGGGGCTGGCGGAAGCTACTCAAGTTTCCTGAAATTGTTCTCCGGCGCCTTGGCCGACCGCTTCGGCACGAATAAATTGCTGAGGGGGTTAGGCTACGGCATCTCTACCGCGTCTCGCCCCCTGCTCGCCCTGGCGAGCGGCTGGGGAATGGTCTTGACCGGCCGCATGGCGGATCGCGTTGGGAAGGGCATTCGGACGGCACCACGAGATGCCATCATTGCACTATCTACAGCGCCCGAGCACATTGGATCTGCGTTCGGATTTCACCGCGCGATGGATACGGCTGGAGCAGTGGTTGGACCGGCGCTCGCGCTGCTGTTGCTTGCCCTATGGCCGTCCGACTATCGCGCCGTCTTCTGGTTCTCGATAATACCTGGAATCATCGCCGTCTTACTCATTGTCTTCTTCATTTCGGCTGACAGACGCGCACCGATCAGTCGCGCATCTTTCACACTCTCTCTCCATGGCTTCGATCCTGGCTTTGTGAAGTTCATGGCGGTGATCGGTCTATTCTCGCTTGGCAATTCCAGTAATGCCTTTCTCATTTTAAAAGCCGAACACGTGGGGATGAGCGGCGGATGGATTTCTGCGGTGTACTTAGCGTTCAATGCGGTCTATGCCGTGATGTCGATACCGGCCGGCATGGTCGCGGATCGAGTGGGTCGCCGACGGATCGTCATGGCCGGATTTGGTCTCTTCGCCTGTGTCTATGCCGGGGTGGCGCTGGCGACGGAGCCTTGGCACATGGCAGGCCTTTTTGTGCTCTATGGATTCTATATGGGCTTGACCGATGGTGTGCAACGAGCCTATCTCGCGACGCTCATCCCCGATCATCGCAAGGCCACCGGCTTTGGCCTGTATCATATGATTGTCGGATTGGCGATTCTGCCGGCGAGCGTCGTGGCCGGGGCGTTGTGGGATCGCATCGGCCCTGCCGCGCCGTTCTGGTTCGGCGCCGCCATGTCGGCGTCGGCGATGCTTCTTTTTATGCGACCGCAACTCCATAGCCGGACAATGCCGTAACTCCTACTATTGCTTACAGCAAAATCAGGCCCTTGCTGACCTTTTCAACCGCAAGAAAGGTGGTTTGATAAGAAAAAGACACGCGTTGGTCTCCGCTTCAATCAGGCGGCAAGAGGCATTTTGGGCAACCTGGAATGGTCTTCACAGGAATCTGTGTACCGAAGGGAGGAGTTATGGCAAGCCCAGCGAGTATTCAGAAACATCCGATCCATCCCATGTTGATTCCGTTCCCGATTGGGTTGTGGATCTTTTCATTGGTTTGCGATGTGATTTATGCGATGGGATGGGGAACCGTCATCTGGAACGACATGGCCTTCTACACGATGGTTGGAGGCGTGCTTGGCGCACTGGCCGCCGCGGTTCCCGGCTACTTGGATTACCGGTCGCTTTCGGACCCTAACGTCAAGAGTATCGGACAGTGGCATATGCTCATCAATCTTTCGATCGTCGTCCTGTTCGTGATTAACTTGTCGCTGCGGATGTGGAGTGAGCCCGGCGCTGTGCTGCCCCTTCTCCTCTCCCTTATCGGCATTGGCATGCTGGCCGTGTCCGGCTGGTTAGGCGGTGAGCTCGTGTACGTGCACCGAGTTGCGGTGGAACCAGAGCCAAGAGTAATCGCTTCGCCGAAGGAACGGAATCGTGCAGTCTAGGGTTCGTTGGAGACGGCGCCTATCAAGTCTCAGCGTCAATGTCACCGCGTTCTAAGGAAGAGACGGCTCGCATACAAAGTTCTGAAAACTGATAAGGAGGGCGGCTAGCCACGGTCGAGAAGCGACCGCACTTTGTGCGAGACTTCTTGAATGTCACACGGCTTCTTTAGAAAGTGATCGTCGCCTTGCGGTTGGAGCCGTGTAAAGGCATGTGGGTCGACATAGCCGGACATATAGAGAATCTGAATGTTTGGACGAAGCATGACGACCTGCTCTGCCAACTTAGGCCCATTCATCTGAGGCATGACGATGTCCGTAAGTAGAAGATGAATCGGGCTCTCATAACGGCGGCACAGCTCCAAGGCCTGCCGTCCATCTTCCGCTTCTAAGACTGCATATCCTTCGCTCTTCAGAATCGATCCCAACAGTTTTCGAATGGACGGATGATCGTCCACAAGGAGAATGGTTTCCCGATGTGGCATGGGTCCTTCATCGAGGGAGGGAACCCGCGGGAACGGCTTGATATGGGCGTTCAGCATAGCCATGTTCACACAGTGGGTGTCAGACTGGATGACGTTTCTGTCCGGTCAAGTATAGCTAAAAATTCCAAACTTGGCGGACCACACCTTCAAGGAACTTTTTGATGGTGATATGTATTGATTTGTAAGGGCAGATTGCTTAGCATATCTTATAGAATGCGCTTTTCGAGATCAGCATTCCCTCGTCACATCCTTCAGCCTAACCGTGTTCCATTCCACCACGCCCGCTCACTTCCCGCTTTGTCCTCTTCACTTAACGTAAAGCTCTCTCCTCCTGTAGACTGCCGCCACACGCGTCGTGCGGACAGTCGGCTGCCCTTCCGGAATGTTTCTACCACTCACGTCGTTTTGTTGTTACGTAGATGAGCGTTCAGTTCCACGGATTCCTTTCCTCGATAGGAGGATAACGGCCATGCGGGTCCTGCTCATCGAACATAGCGAAGCCGATGTCCGTGCGATCCGTGAGCAGTTAAGCGCGCCACATGAACTCGCGATCGAGGTTATCCGAGCCGATCGACTCAGCCAGGGACTGCTGCAGTTAAAACAGGGGCAGATCGATATCGTTCTGCTTGATCTTTTGTTACCGGACAGTCAAGGGCTGAAGGCGTTTCGGCGAATACACGCCTACGCGCAGGATATTCCCTTGGTAGTCTTGACCGAGATCGACGATGACGCAGTGGCGATGCAAGCCATGCGTTTGGGCGCGCAAGATTATCTCGTCAAAGGACGGCTGAGCGGCGATGTGCTGATGCGCGCCATCCGTTATGCCATCGAACGGAAGCAAGCGGAATCGGCGCTGCGCCGGAGCGAGGTCAGTCTGGCCGAATCCCAACGAATGGCACACATCGGCAATTGGGAGTGGCACATCGCGGACAACCGCATGTGGTGGTCCGATGAAATCTATCGCATCTTTGGATTCACACCGCAGACGTCGGCCGCCGATTATCAACGTTTTGTGATGGCGGTCCACCCCGACGATCGGACAGCCGTGATACACGCGATGAAGGCAGCCGCACATCACGCCAGACCCTTGAACCTCGATTTTCGCATTCTCTCCGTCAACGATTCTGGCAAGGTCGTACACGCCCAGGCCGAAGTAAAGCTGGACGAGATGAACCGACCGGATCGAATCGTGGGGACACTGCAAGACATCACCGAGCGAATGCGGTCGGAACAGGCGCTTCGAGAGAGTGAAGAACGGACCCGTTTAATCGTGGAAACGGCGCTTGACGCAGTGGTCGTCATGGATACCGGCGGGGCGATCACCGATTGGAATCCTCAGGCCTGTAAAATTTTTGGGTGGTCCCGCGAGGAAGCCATCGGGTGGCCTCTGACTACGATCATTCCGTGTCGATATCGGCAGGCGCATGAACGAGGCGTGCGGCACTATTTGGATACCGGTGAAGGGCCGTTGCTGAATAAACATATCGAGATCGAGGGACTGCACAGGAACGGACATGAATTTCCCATCGAGTTGACCATTGCCCCCGTGCGGCAGAGCAATGCCCTGACGTTCAGTGCGTTCATTCGCGACATTACGAACCGCAAACGCGCCGAGATCCGGCAGGCGACACAGTTTGCCGTAAGCCGCGCCCTAGCGGAGTCCGTGACGCTTGAG
>JAICXS010000421.1 GCA_025934615.1 Nitrospiraceae bacterium | reverse complement strand
CTAGAGAAGTTCTTGCAACTCCCGGCCGGGCAACCGTGGTCTGACCGAGCTCGCGAGGAACTGCGCAGCGCACGGCCTCCGGTGACGCAAAAAGAGGATACGCCGTCGGAGCCATGCGGTCCCTCGCAAATCGTGCGATGGATGTGCCATCGAGCGTTGCCTTTTCCAGGAATGCTACTCTCCGACTTGTATGCCGCATGGGCACTGGGCTTGCCTCTTGAGGCGTTTCAAAAATTGGTCGAATCCGCAACCAAGAACGCCGACACGGCCTGGCTTCAATACTTGAACGGCGCGAGGTACTGCGGCCCACTTGACGTGTTCCTCGGTCGCAGATGGTGGAAGAGCGGCATCGACTTTCTGATTTGGAAGTTAGACGAAGAAAGTTCGACACAAATGGATCGTGAACGGGCCTTTACCAGCTTGGCAGCAAACACCGAAGCCCAAACGTTGCAACCAGCATCGTCTTACGTGGTGACATGGACGCCCGAACTGGTGGAAGGCGAAATATCTCCGATCGAGAAGGCGGTGCAGCTTCGGCCGCCAGGATGGCCAGCCGAAGCAATAGATCCTTGGATCTTGAAGACTGATTTGGAGAATGACGCAATTCTGCAGTCAATGATCGAGCCTGCCGACGTCGCTTAGGAGCTGTCAATTGGCCGTAGTTTTCGACATTCGTTCCATGCGAGATGATTTCAAATCCTTTGGAAAGGCTGCACGACACTTCATCAGCAACCCCGCCCGGTTTGCGGAACTTGAAACCCAGCTATCGAATGCCGCTTCCGCGGCGCGACTTGGTGACCGGAAGCTGCGATGGAGCACAGACATTGGACAGGGAGGCGCTATTCAGACCAAATCGAGCTCGGCGTATAGAGGCGGTGGCGGCCAAAAGAGAATGATAGCCGAAATATCTTTTGGATTCTTCGGATCGTTAGAAGCGAATGACGATAATCGTTTCGTAATTCGATCGGGAGGAACACGGATCAAATTATTCTGGGACGGATCTGCTGGCGAAGCATTATATCATTTCGACATCCATCCTGACGAACCAGGACATCCGCTGCTTCATGTGCAATTTGATGGAGCCATAGGCGAACTCCCACGATTGCACGCGATCTTGACTCATCCCTTGGATATCTTGGAATTTACCTTGATGGAGGTATTTCAAAAAACGTGGCGAGAATCGCGGGGAGACACGACGTTTGCCAGCGAAATTCGAAAATACCCCGTAAATCAACGAAAACGGATCGCAGCTCTTCTCGGAAATTATCACCGATGGCTGACATCCGGGGACAACGCCCTGCTCGCATTGCTGACTACACCCAAGACTCCTTTGGACCTCTATCCCGCTTAGTCGGAAATGCCTTCGCGAAAGAAAGCAATCGTCGGCCCCGTGGATCCTAGACGCTCCGCGCTTATGGGCCGGGTTAAGGGGAAGAACTCGAAACCTGAGCTGGCCGTGCGAAGCGAGGCACACGCCTTGGGATTTCGATTCCGGTTGCATCGGCGAAAGCTTCCGGGGACGCCCGATTTGGTATTTCCTAAGCTGAAGAAAGTAATCTTTGTGCATGGGTGCTTCTGGCACCGACATGCGGGTTGTCCCCGGACGACTACGCCGAAGACGCGGGCAAAATATTGGAAAGAGAAGTTCCTTCAGAACGTGCGACGTGACCGTTCTTCTTTGACCGCGATTTTCGACCAGGGATGGGAGGCATTGGTCGTCTGGGAATGTGAAACCTTCGACCGCGACCGTCTTTCTAAGTTGCTGAAACGATACCTTTCAAAGAAGCATCGCCGTCAAACAGAAGCAGCGGACAGGCTTCCGTGCTAGCAGCTCTATCTTTCGTTGCCGTTTGACATGCCCACACGGCGCTCGATGGACAGGCGATGGCTTAGTGCGCATCAGCGTCTGAGTTGGTGTTTTGGAATGTCTCTCCAAGACGCGGAATCCCGAGATGACCACCGTTTCTTTTTTCCGGGCACGGACATTGTCCAGACGTGGCCCTCGTCCTTCTGCGGCGAAGGCGAAACCATTGGTTCGCCGGATGATAGTACAACACGGATTTGCCCCTCGCCGTCGATGACCACTTCCACTGCGCCAGCTTCATTAGCGGCGCGGATCGCGTGGGCAAGCTCAACTTGAGCCATCTTGGCAGGACGACGAGGCATGGAGCCCACTACATGGGATCGCATCGAGACCGACACTGGTCCGCAGCGCTCGCCGAGACGCCCAGTATTGCGTCGAGATGGTTCCGAGCCTTTTCGGATGCCAACGACCATTCGATCCTCGATGTGAAACGACGTCCTCACCGAAATAGCGAGGCGTCTTGCATTGGACTAGAGGCGTGAAGCTTCGATCGAGGATTCGGCGACCATGGAGATAGAAAACGTGCTGCGGCGATGCCACCGGCTTTTAATTTCCAAGGCGGCGCACCACTCTTCAGAAATTCCAACGGGTTACGCCGGCGAAGGGTGCTTTTTAGAGTAACCTTTGAAATGAAATCGTTATATTTCAATGAGTTACGCGCTTGGTGCGCTCGGAGGGACTCGAACCCCCACGATGTTACTCACTGCCACCTCAAGGCAGCGCGTCTACCAATTCCGCCACGAGCGCGATAGTTTCAGCCGGCAGCCGGATCGGGCCGGATCAACGGCGCCGATGTAACAAATCGACCTTGGGGGGACAAGACCCGAGAACGCCGGAAATTTTGGGTTTTTCCGGCCGCTATCGGCTTCCCGGCAATTTCGGCAGCATCTGCTTGACTTCGACCGCGATGCGGTTGCGGTCGACCAGCACCACGCCGGAGGCGATCGGCAGACTGTTGGCCAGCACCTTGACCTCGTCGGCCTCGGTGGCGTCCAACTCGATGATGGCGCCGCGGGAAAGCCGCATCACCTGATGGATGGGCATGGTCGTGGTCCCGAGGACCACCGTGAGATCG
>JAICXS010000296.1 GCA_025934615.1 Nitrospiraceae bacterium | reverse complement strand
GATCCCCGCTGCCCATTCAAGCAACGCCAGGTATCGTCCCGAGTACTCAAGCAGCATCGCCTCATGGATCATCGTCAGTTCGAGATGCGTCGCGGGATTATCGACCGGGACGCGTCCCGTCTCCGCCAGGGCGACGACGAAGAAGGCCACAAGCGCCATTAAATGCGGCGGGGGAGCGGTAATGATGCCTTCCATCAATGCGGTCTTATGCACGATCGTGCTGAGGTTCGTGGACCCGGCTGTCAGCGCGATCGCGAAGATGGACAGCATCATGGCGGGCTCGGCGAGTGTCGCGACGATGGCCTCGCGGCTGCTTCCCATTCCGCCGAATGCCGAACCGGCATCCAGGCCGGCCAGGATCAGAAAGAACGTCCCAAGAGCCAAGAGATAGACCAACGCAATGACGTTGCCGGCAAAGTTAAACGGATTCTGGGAAACAAACATCGGCACCAATAAACCCGCGGCGAGCGTGGAGGAGAACACGATGTAGGGAGTGGCCGTGAAGATCCACGAGGTCGTGGATGAGACGACCGGCTGTTTCTTGAACAACTTGGCCAGATCCGCATAGGGCTGCAGGACGCCGGCGCCTCTTCGGCACTGAAGGCGTGCCTTCACCTTTCGAATCAGCCCGATGATAAACGGGGCGAGCGCCAGGAGCATGGCAATCTGAACGATGACGAGCCCCACGGCCTGCAGCGATGGAGTCACGCCGTCTCCTTGCCGATCAGTCCTACTCCGAAATGCATGGCGTCACGGTGTTCTTTACACGGCACATAACAACAGGACGACTAACGTGACAAAGATATAAGCGAGATACAGGTGGAGGCTACCCGCCTGAATAATCCGGAATCGCTCCGCCGCCATGAGGCAATAGGTCACGACCGGCATATAGAGATATTTCTCGAACACGGGTTCGATATGAAACTCGAACCGTCGATGCTTGATGAAATACTTTGATTCCTCCAGGAACTCAGTTTCCAGTTTGACGGTCGGCTGATAGATCGTCCCAAACACCCGTTTGATTGGCTGCACAAACCCGGTCGCGGTGTATTCCATGCGGGAAGTGAGGTTCAGCCCACAGGCCCAGGTCTTGTAATATCGCTTCGTGAGCCGTCCGCCAATGACGACGGCGAGAAGCAGTCCCAATGCTCCTAAACCAATCAACATCGCTCCGAGCACCGGAGTCGAAATGCTGGAAAACTCAACTTTCACCGGGGCTAACGCCCAGCCATCGAGCGCCAACACTTGTGCACTGATGGCGGCGCCGGTGAATGGGCCGGTAATCCGATCAAAGAGTGGCACAACGAGCATGGGGCCGAGCCCGAGAACGACACAGATCAGTGCCAGCGCGCCCATCCCGCCGCGCATCGACAGAGGGACTTCAACGGCACGCCGAGCGTGCACACTACGCGGTTGGGCGAGGAACGATATCCCGAACGCCTTGGCAAAGCAGACCAGGGCAAGTGCCCCGGTGAGGGCCAGCATGGCGGCGGCGAGGGGAAGCATCAACTTTAAGAACAGACTTGGCAGTTTGAAGCTCACAAAGAGGCTTTGAAAGACCAACCATTCGCTGACAAACCCGTTGGTGGGCGGAAGGGCGGCAATCGAGAGGGCCCCAACGAGAAAAAAGAATCCGGTCCACGGCATGCGGCGCAACAGTCCACCGTACTCTTCAAGATTTCGTGTATGCGTCGCAAACAGGAGCGAGCCGGCTCCCATGAACAGTAACGCTTTGAAGGCGGCATGGTTGATCGTGTGGTAGAGCCCGGCCATGAGCCCGAGCGCGGCGAATTCGTTCAAGCCGTACGTATGGAAAACCATCGCGGCCCCAATCCCAAGCAAAATGATCCCGATGTTCTCGACGCTGTGGAAGCCAAGCAAACTTTTAAGGTCATGCTGCATGAGTGCATACATCACGCCGAGAAGCGCCGATACGGCTCCCACCACCAGGATGATAAATCCCCACCACCAGGGGAATTGGCCTCCCAGCAGATCGAAATAGACGCGAACCAACCCATAAATACCCATCTTAATCATGACACCCGACATTAACGCCGAGACATGTGACGGAGCTGCGGGATGGGCATAGGGCAACCACACGTGCAGCGGGACTATGCCCGCTTTGGTGCCAAATCCAATCAGGGCGGTGAAAAAGGCCAGTGTCCGCAGGCCTTCGGACAACGCGGTGTGGGGATTGCGGAAAGCCTCAAATGAGAACGAGTGGGTATCCTGAAAGAAGATACAGAAGGTCAGCATGAGACACGCCATGCCGAGATGGGTCATGATCAAATAGAACAAGCCCGCATAGCGGACGTCAGGTTTCTCGTGTTCCGTCACGACCAGGAAATACGACAGGAGCGACATGAGCTCCCAGACAATGAGAAAGAAAAACCCATTGTCGGCGAGGACCACCAGGGTCATGGAGAGAAGGAAGCCGTTGAAGAGCACGCCCAGCGCCCCGATCGACGTCCGGCCATAAAACTTGGTGACATAGCCGACGGCATACACCGCGACCGCAAGTCCGACCAGCGAGATGGTCAAGATAAAGAAGGCCGCCAAGGCATCGAGGCGAAATGCAAAATCGAGATAGGGAATGCTGGAGGAAAGAGAGCGCGTGAGAGGCTGGGATGCGACAAGACCGCACAATCCGAGACTAATTCCAAGCAGACTTGCTGTGCCCGCAAGTCCGTGAGCGAGCAGATTTTGGAGGCGAGGCCTGTGCGGAACGCACAGAGGAAGGACACACCCGGCGACGTAACCAGACAGCAGCAGCACAAGCAGCGTGGACATCAAAACATGACCTGAGCATCCCTAGCCGGGTCATGATCACGTCGGCCCATAACAGGGCAGCATGGCGAGCGGATCATCCAACACTCCGACGGTGTCCGAAGAATAAAAGTCTTGGAGCCAGTAAGCTCATGCATAGGTCATCGCCCTTGGCACATCGCTGCTGAAAGCAGCAAGTGTATCTCGTAGAACTGCAATCCTCCTAAATAATGCCCGGCATCGTATGCCGAGCCGCCTTAGCTCTTGTCCTTCTTCCTGAGACTCCCATAACTGGGATTGGCTTTCGTCGGCAAAGAATTTCGAGGCCGCTCCTGCACGCCGAGATGCTTTTCTTGTTTGATTTTTAAGAGTTCGAACTGAAAAATATGCACTTGTGTCTCGAGGAGGTGAATATCAAGATAGGTCACCCGTGGATTCCTATGAAGTTCTTCTAACAGTTCATTTGACTGTCGAAGAAATTCCTGGATAAAGCGTGTCATTGAACTTTCCCTCCAGACCCCGTGTTGACCTAGAACTGCTGGACATTCACGTGACGGTATGCCGTTTGAGTCATGGCAGAGAACAATACGGCGTATCCCTCTCTTTGTCCAGAGACCACAGCGCTTCAAAACTGTACCGGGACACGAATTGCAGGACGACTGGCCCGTTGCAGGAACGTTCCCATTACATGACTTTGCCTCTTCGGAAAACTCCTTCTCAGTATTACGCTGAGTGGTGTTCACTACATTATTACGGACGGGCGACACAGTGTTTGCCCTACAGGCTTGGGCGAAGCAGAAACGGTCCATACTATGGCGAATAACACATAGGTGCCACTCCAGCTGGCCGCAGCTAAGTAAGTACAAGCGTCGGCGGAAGCAGCGTCGAAGGGCCAAAGACTCTCAATACTGCGCCTAGTGTGACAAGCAGATAGATGAAGATCGTCATTGGCCCAGCGTGCCGAAGGCGACCCGTATGGACGAGGCTCGCCCGCGTCATTACCGCTAAAGTCATCATACCCACTGCGGCCGTCGTGAGCGCATGCACCGCATCTTCTTTAGGCACTCCGACCCCGAGAATAGCGCCGCCCAAGATGGCAAGGAGATCGCCAGTGCTCCATATCAGAAATGCAAAATCAGTACTAGGGGCTCATGCCGTTTCAATACTTAGATGTGGCCTAAGCGTGTTGCTGATGGTGTTGCAGGTGGTGTGAAGTGTCTCAGCGGATGTGAAGCATTGCCAGCAGTTAGGACAGAG
>JAICXS010000458.1 GCA_025934615.1 Nitrospiraceae bacterium | reverse complement strand
GACCGGGTTGGCCCGCACGATGCCATTACGAAAGATGGCCTTCTCGTGCCATGGGGGAACGCGCCGCTCTACATTAAGTTTCATAAGCCGGTCGGGATCACGACGACCAGTGAACCACATGTGAAGGACAATATCATCGCCGCGATCGGGCATCCCGAGCGAATCTTTCCGATCGGCCGGTTGGATAAGGATTCATCGGGACTCATTTTATTGACCAATGACGGCGATATCGTGAATCGCGTGCTCCGTGCCGAATATGCGCATGAAAAGGAATATGCGGTCCACGTCGATCGTCCCTTCGATCAGGTATTCGTGGATCGCATGGCGGCCGGGGTGATGATTCTTGGGACACGCACAAGATCGTGTCGCGTGAGCCGAGTCGGACCACGGGACTTTCGAATCATTCTTACGGAAGGGAGAAATCGCCAGATTCGACGGATGTGTCAGGCGCTCGGGTATCGCGTGGTCACCCTGCATCGCACCCGGATCATGCATATCACCATCGATGGCTTGAGAGCCGGCCAGTGGCAATATCTCACGGAACGAGAGCAGTCGGCGTTGCTCGAGGCCGTCAAGATGAAGCAGTAATTAGTAATTCAGTAACTGTCGCAATTACTTTCGTCTTAGAGCCGACTGACTGGAGCGTGTGGAGAGACGGGGACGGACTCGGATGGCGATTCCTCATTCGATGAATGCAACGCCGGTCGTCCGGGGTCAGACGAGTTCTCGTTCGACGGTCGCCGGAGCACGAGGTTTAAACAAGCGATTAAGAGACTGCCGATGAGCAGAATGGCGCTGGTCGTACGAATGGTCTTGGTTCCTTCATCACGCATATCCTTCGCGACCTCCGCCACGGTCTCCAGAAGTCGATCCAAGGCCAAGCTGACTTGAATAAGCTTTGGCCCCGCATTGTCCGCGGCTTGTAGTTCGGCCTTGGTGCGCAGGGCTGCCGCGTCATCCTGCGACCCCGCTCCCCACAACTGCACTAGGAGATTGATCGTGCGATTCGCGGCGGCGATGTAGGCATCCAAGCTTTGCCGGACGGCTTCGAGGTCTTGAGGCTCGCTCCGCCCGCTTCGTGAGACGCGAAGGCTCGCCGCGGCGTACCGGTCGATCGCATGCTGAATGCGAGCGCGTTGATCGGGGAGAGAGCCGGTAATTCGCTCGAACTCCTTCTTGGAGGGAGCCTCCAGCGCGCGAATCACGGTGGTGCGGTAACGAATAATATCGGCTGAAATATGCGCCAAGTCGGTCGCGGCAAGCGTGTATTCCGTGTACATAATGCGGAGGTCTTGATCGATCTCGCCCAGCGCGCGGTTCCCGACAAAGCCCAGTCCGACGATCAGCAGGCTAATCAGGATCTGCGACAAGGAGGGACGTATACGACGGACGTGAACGAGACGCAATGTCGGCTTTTCCATAAAAATCAGATCACGATCGTAGTCAACAAACAACCTCTGAAGCGAAGCGGTCCATTGCGGATTACTCCAGCATCAAGCGGCGATCGACGTGCGTGGTCAGGTCGGGATCGTTTGAGACGAACAGGACGGACCACGGCTCTTCTTTGGAGCACAGCCGCCCGAGGATCGCTTCACGGGAGTCGGGATGTAGGCTGTGGAGAGTTCCATCAAAGATCAAGAGTTGCGGTCGAGTGACGATGGCGCGTGCAATAAGAATTTTCTGGATTTGTGTGTTCGTCAGCGCTTTTCCTTCGGGACGCACGGGGGTCCGCAATCCGGATGGAAAGGCTTCGACCTCTTCTTCTAACTCGACAAAGCGCAACGCCCATATAATGTCTTCATAGGAGACGGACGGCCGGCCCAGCGTAATATTTTCTTCGAGCGTGCCTTCAAAGACAGAAAGCTGCGAGTCCAGAACCAAGCCCCGATAACTGTTCAAGGATTCCATGTCCAGATCGCGTAAATCGACGCCGTTATACCGGATGACACCCGATGTCGGGGCGTATAATCCGGCGAGGACCCTCGCCAAGGTGATTTTTCCGGCGCTGGTATTCGAAAAGATCGCAATTTTTTCACCGGGGGCGACATCGAGATTGAAGTGAGAAAATTCGTCAGCGGATCCAGAAAACGCGAAGGCGAGATCTTTACACGTCAGCCGGAGGCCGTGGATCCTCGGGTCCGGAAGGGGCGCCGGCACGGCGGCCGAGGACGCATCTTTGGGAAGGGAAAACAGGAAATCTAATTCGGTGAGGGCGGTCAGAAAATAGAAGACGTAGCCCATTCGTTTCACGACCGAATCGAAATTGATCAACAGGGCTCCCACGATGACCTCTGCCGCCACCAGTTGTCCCAAGGTGAGCTGGCCCATGGCGAGCAGCCATCCGGCAGTCCCGATCAAGGCACTGTGCCCCAACGCCTGCCATCCCACCGAGCCGAGATATTGTCGTATGAGGATGTGAAACCGCGTGCGGCGGGCCGCGATATAATGACCGACCAGTTCATCGGTCTTTTTGAGCAGCAGCGGATTGCTGACCGTCGCCTTGAAGTGCGGCAAGTTGAAGGAAATTTCCTGTAACCAATGGAGCGTGTCGTACTTCGCCTGAGACATCTGGATGGTGGCTTTGAGCGCGCCGTGGCTCATCACGAAGGGTCCGAGTTTCAGTCCCCTTCTCGATGGGGACGGTGTTGCATCGT
>JAICXS010000066.1 GCA_025934615.1 Nitrospiraceae bacterium | reverse complement strand
GTCGATGGCGCTCGTGCCGCCGTCGCCGCTGGTACCCGTGCCTTCCATCCGGTAGATGTTTCCGGAGCCGTCCCCCATGAAGATGTATTCCAGACCGTCGATGGGATCGAGCATCGACATCACCATCGACGGCTTGAACGCCAGCGAATGTTGCGTCGTCCAGCGCATCCACGGGCTGATCTGACCGGAAGTTCTCACCGCCTCATTGAGAACCCACACCTCGGAAACGCCTGTCGGGAACGCATAGGCCAGTCTCGTTCTGGAATTGAACACCGTCGTCCATCCGGTGTAGTTCTGGATGATGTCCGCTATACCAGACGTGATGTCGGACGCCTGCGAATTGCCGAAGGTGTTGGTGTCGATCACGCTCTCGAGACGGCCCTGCCGTCCATAGATGATATCGTTTCCGACATCGATCATGGATTCTCCGCCGGATGCATTGCTGCCGGGATAGAACGGCGAGAACGCATAATCCTGCGCAGACGACCCCGACAGGTTGAAAATCTGTCCCTTCTCGGTCGAGATCATGCTGGTGCCAAACGCGGTGAGCAAGGCATTGATCGGCTTCAAATCCGGACTTATCAAAAAGAACGGATCGCCATTTCCAATCGCATTGGAGGGCCTGTTCGTGATCGTGATCTCGTTGTAGTTCGACCTTGCAGAGCCCACGATCAGGCTCGGGCTCGTGGCGCTAGGGTCCTTGACATTCGCGAACAACGCTATTTCGTTGTCGATGCTCAGGTACTTCGCAAAGAACGTCCCGAACGGATTGCTGCTTTCATCGGTGAACACGGAGCTGGAAAACGTCGCGCCGTCCCACTCCTTCACCACGTCACTCAGATTGAGGTCGGTAATCAGAACCTTGTCGCTCAGATTCCAGCAATGCGTTTGCCAGTGTCCGCGTAGTTTCGAGGCCGAATTGCACGTGCCGACCGACGTGAAATTCGTGGTGCCGTCCCACTTGTAAACGACGCCCCCGGCCTGAAAGCACGTCGTCACCGTGCCATCGGTCTTGAGCAGGGAAAACCCGCCCTGGATGGACTGCGCATTCGGAGCGGTCCCGATCAGATCGAACGGCGGGCGGTTGATGAGATTCCTGTTTTCGAGGTCGATGATGAAATTGAACCCGCCGGCGGCTTCCCGCTGGTCGATTTCGTCCGGAGACGCCTTGGTATGCAATCCGCCGCCGAACTTCAGCACGATATTGAGATCGTCGGCGCCGCTCTTGCTTCCCGATCCGATCTTGGGATTGCCAGAATACGGCGACTTGGCCATCAGCCACCGCGCGGCGAATAGGACTGTCTGGAATCGATCTGCGTCAGGCTGACGGCCGCGCGACCGATCGACATCTGGTAAAGCGCGGCGTCGAACTCGTTTCGCATCTCGCGCTTGTAGAGCTGCAGCCAGGCCGGAACCATGGCCCGGAATACCTTGTTGTCGAACGGAACGGTGTCGGTCGCGGCAGCAAGCGCGAGGTCTTTTTCGTACTGATAGGTATAGACGTGACCGTTTTCTTCCGATGTCGGGATGACATTCAAAAACAGATGCCCATCGACCGGACTGACGATGCCCCACCACGGCAGTCCGGTGTCGTCCTGCTCCGGATCGATCTGCAGCATGTCGTCATAGGTGCCGGGGAATTTCCAGATGTATTGCGTGTTGGTCTTGTCGATGAGGGGGAATATCATCTTGGTCAGGCTCGCATTGAGCGCATACGACCGCACTCCGGTTTGAAGCGTGACGGTGCTTTCCGCCTGTTCGTTGGGAAGCTCGATATGCGAGGATGTATAGAGCTCGTCGATACCCTCGTTGATGACCTGAATCGCAATATCAATGGGATGCTGTCGCGCGGAATCGGTCAGCGTGGTCAGCGCAGCCGCATCCCCCTGAATGAGGTTGGCGCGCTTGAATAGCTCGTTGACCCCGTCAAGCAGCGTTTTCAAGCTTTTCCCTCAGGGTCTTGAGGTTGTCGGTACGGGCCATCCTGATTCCGCGCCGCTTGCACTCGGAGCGAAGCTCGGTCATGGACAGTTCGGACACAGCCTTCGGCTTCTGCTGAAGAAACTCCTGCTCGAGCAATTGCTCGGCGGTGATGCTGCTGTTTTCCGTCTTCACGGCCGGCGCGGGCTGCACCGCATCGGTGTTGTAAACCAATGGCCGGATGTCACCCAGGACCCGTTCCGGAATGTCGATGTTGGTGACGCCTCTGGCCTGCAGCATCTTCACCTGAAGCGGCTGCGGCGTGTCGTAGGTGATATCCGCATAACCCAGTTTCTTGGCGAGCTGAGCCAGCTCGTATCGGGACGCTTTTTCCAGCGAGGAACGGGGATCGTCCTGCTTCCAGACATTTCCGAGAAGGGTCATGAATGCTCCAAAAAAGCGGGATGGGGGATTGCTCCCCCATCCCGAGTTGCCCCTGAGGAGGGATCAGTTCGTCAGGTTGGTCGCGGCCACGTTGAGGCCGCGCGACCAGTTCGAGTTGAGAACCGCGCCGGCATAGAACGCCTTCCACGCAATCGTGCCGATTTCGTTGAAGGGATCGCCGATGCCGCCGGAGCCCGGAGGATGGTTGATGATGTCCCATCCGCCGGTGTTCTCTCCAGCCATGTAGATGCCATCGGTGTGACGCATACCGAGACCGACGGAACCGAAGGCATCCTGACCGTAGATCGCAATGACATACGTGTCGGCCCTCGATCCGCCGGTCGAGTTGAGGTCCGCGGCGGACAGCGCCGCGCCTGCGTTGGCGGTCTTCGACGCGTCTTCCGACATGACGAAGCGAACGCCGCGGCCCGCGCGGGAGTAGTAGCCGAACTCGCCGGTCATGACCTGAACCTGCGAATTGTATTTCTCCACCGAGGTAAACCCGGTCAGACCGACCAGATCGGACGCAACGTCGGGATGGCAGATCGCCCAATAGGAGGGCAGGATCGGCACGGTTCCGATGTTGGTCGAACCCGGGGTCATGCCGGCGAACGTCCGAGCCGAGTTGTTCGTCAGTTCGTTGATGGTCCGGTTGAGATCGCCGGTCGAGGCAATCGCATGAACCGCGCCGACCGAGGCCACGTTGGAGGCGTAACGCTGGGTCGAGCTACCCTCCATGACGTTGCGCATGAGCTGGTTCAGCGAACGGCCGGCGGACTCGCCGAGCGTGCCTACCAGTTCGTTGGTCGTACCGGACGGGTTGTAGAGATCGACTTCCTCGTTGACGATGTAATACTGGCCGTACTTGGCAACGGTGGCCAGAACATCGGTGATGCTCGGGGTCGAGGAGTTGCGGCCCATCATGAATGCCGCAGCGCCGGTCAGTTCGGTCAACGCCGTAGTGGTCGGCGTCAACTGCTCGATGCGGCGCCATTTGACGGTTGCCGTGCCGCCCTGCTTGGCAAGAGTGCCGGCCTGAGTCCCCGTGAAATAGGGGCAGACCTGCTGGGCGCGGCGCAGAAACGTCTGCTGGAATACCGCATTTACTGGTTTGGTGAGTGTGGTGGTGTCGGTGATAGTCGCAGCCATAACAGCTTCCTTTTGCTGTCAGGCTCCATCAAACGCCTGGATCGAAGCCGAACCTGTCTCGGACATCTTTTCTGAAATCCACATTCGACATTCCGCCGTATGCGGGTGGCGCTGACTCGGGAGCCCGTTGGGTTGATGCTCCCCGTACCGCAGCCGCAACCGCTTCCCGATCTTCCGTGAGTTGGGGATCGGTCTTTCTCGCCGTTCGCTTGGCAAATTCTTTCCCGAGTTGCCGGGCGATCTGTTCGAAAGCCTTTGGATTGGCTTCGCGTTCAAGCCACGCCCGCTGTAAGCGGTTATCGCGTCTTGCCATCGCATCGATGAAGGCTTCGACTATCGTGTCATCGAAATCGGGGTTGTCTCCCCTGACCTCTTTGACCAACTTCTGAAGGTCTTCACGATCGAACCGACTGACCAGCCGAGCCACATTGGGATCGACTTGCTGTTGGATCGGAGGTTGCTGCTGTGTTTCGGGTGGTGAAACGGGATCGGGCTTCTTGGTCTCCGCCTCGTATTGAGCAAGGAGAGTGTCGAGGTCCGCTCCGTCGTTCCGTGCGCTATCGACCGTCGCATCCGGCTTTGCCGACGCTTGGGTCTCATCAACCACGGGCTGCTTGGTATCTTCGCTCATATCTACTCCTGTTGCGAAGGTTCAGGGTTTTCTCCGGTCAACAGGGCCAGCCATTTGTCATGCTGGTCCGCCTGACCGGAGGTGTAAATCCATTCTGCTCTCGCGCCTTCAACCTCCTGCGCCTGCGAGCGCCTGAAGCGCTTCAAGCGGGGACGCTCCAGCGCCTTGAGGAGGGCCGGGAAGTGCGGGTGCTGCCTGAGGTCCGCCAGCAGCGCCTTGAGCAAAGGTGATTGCGTCGATGTCGCTCCATCCGCCTTCACGTAGCGTCTCCTTGATTGCGCCGGCGATGTTCAATGTCGGCTGACGACCCGTCTTGATCGCAAGCAAGTCCATCTGCAGCGCGGTATTGAGCGCACCAAGGCGCTGTTGGGTCTTGGCCTGGTTCTCCTGCGGTCCGCCCGCGCCGAACCACTCCCACGTCACATCCTCGGGAAGATGTTCCTTTTCGACATTGACGAAACCGCCATAGGCGTCGATCCAGAACGTGATGTCCTCGTTCTTTCCAATCTCGGATCGGCCCATGCGGTAGGCCATGTCGAGCCATTGCAGCACCGGGCCCTCGCCGCACTGATTGACGTAATCGACGGTGCGCGTTGCGCCGCGCTGCAATTCGGCCTGTTTGGAATAGGCCGTGGTGTGGCTGACGGTCTGCGCCCCGAGACGGGCGGGCAGAACGCCGGTCAGTTCGGCATATAGGTTGATGTGCTGCGCCAGCACTGCCGCCAAGGCAGTCGGATCGCCGCCGATCTGATAATACACCATGACGGGATCGGAGGTCTCCCACATCGCGCCCGGGTAGATTTCCGGTCCGCCGGCCTGCGAGAAGGTCATGTTGTTGCGGTCGTAACCCACCGGCGGCTGGTTTTTCAGCGCACCGGAATCCATCAGCCGATTGAGCGCATCGGTGGCCGCGATCTGGATCGGACGCCCCTTCATCAAGGGCGAGGTCGGATAGAAGTCGTCCGCGCCTTCGTAGTGGTACGGAAAAAACAGGTAGGACGAGAACGGCTGTTTCCTGAAGCGGAAACGGACCACGGCCCGGCTCGATTTGCCGCCCGGCTCCGGGCCGCCCATCGCCACGGTCAGGATGGCGCCGGGAATGACGACGGATCGCACCGTCTTTCGGGGAACGATGATGTCCCCTTCCATTTCCAGAACCTGAACGTATCCGTCCTTGTCGGGAACGACTTTGCGCAACTGATCGGCCATCCAGCCGCCGTCTTCGTTCTCGGGGTTGTCGGACCCCTTCGAGGCGGCGAGCGCGAGATTTTCATACCGGATGTATTCGTGCGCGATGTGCGCGGGTCCGAGCACCTGCGACGAATGCATCGAAGGCTTGGGATCGTCGGGATAGAGGCTTCTGATCGAGACGGGAACGATGACGGGGATTTTCCGGGTTTCCCGCCGCACGCCCCTGACTTCGTTGATGTAGATGCTCTTGCGCTCCATGCGGGCGCGGGCAACGCCCATGCCGGATTTGAACGACTCAGCATTGATCTTGTCGAAGCGAGACTTGTGATCGTACTGCCGGAAGATGTGAGACAGGAAACCTTCCGCGAGTTTGTCGGCGTTGTCCTGGTTGATCTCGGAAGGCACCTGCGCCTCGTCGCCATGCACGAGGCCCTTGAAATTCACCTTGCCGAGATATTCGTCGGTCATCTCGGCATGGCCGCGAAACCACGGGCCGGAATCCGGAAACATCAAGCGGCGGGAGTCCGCGGTCAGAACCTCCAAGGCCTGCGCCTGCAGCGGAAGCTCCATTTCCGCCATCCACGCCTTGCGGATGTCAACCGAGCCGTTAGGCATTTTCTTGTATTCGACATCCGGCTTCATCTCGATTTGCCGGTCGATCTCCTTCCATTGCCGCTCGCGCTCTTTGCGCTTGTCGCTGTTCTTGCGTTTCTCGAATTCCTGAATGACGAAATCAGCCAGATACTTCCAATCCCGATCGTCGAACCGCCTTGCCTTCTTGACCGAACCGTCCTGCCGGCTGATCTCCTTGATGTCTTTCTCAGCCATTCAAGGCGACCTTTTTCCGGGTATCGAGAAACCCGACAGCATCCTTCAAGGCGGTATTGATGCGGGCCTTTTTCTTGGTCGAAACGTCGTATTCCGGATTGTGGAACGCGTCGAAGAACAGCGGATGTCCGGTATCCAGCTTCTCATCCCTGGCAACCCACCAGAACGTCACGTAGCAGCCGAACGAAAAATCCTCCGGTCCCACGCCGAACCTGTTGTAGGCGTGATGCGGTGGCGCGCTGAACCCGTCCCCTATGAACACGTCATAATCTCCCACGCGTTCCCGCAGTTCGGGGATCAGACCGGCCTTGCGGAACATGGTCTCGATCTTGTCCTTATTCACAGCGCGGAGCTTGCAATGGGACGAGTGGGAGCCCGGCTGACGCGAGAGCCAAGAGCAACCTGTTCGGATACGGCATATCGTTTCATCATCACCGCGTAGAACGTGGATTTCAGGATGTCGTCGCGACGGCTCACGATAATGACCTTTCCATCCACGCCAGATTTGACGTGGTACGATCTCTTTTCTTCCAGCCATTGGCTCAAGTGACGAAACACCTTGAATCGTCCGGTCTGCATCCGCTCCCGGATTTCATCGATCACCGCCCACTGATCCTGAGGTCCGCCTTTTTCCGTGTCCTGTCCCGCCGACTTCGGATAGCGAGCCGACTTGGACAGCATGTTCACCCCGTGAAGCACGTAGGCTTCCTTGACCTTGGCGCCGCCGCTCTTTTCCGTGTTCATGCCGTCATGCGGCCACGAAACAGGCACCCATCTGTTGGCCTTGTTGAACCATGCCGCGTGATAGGGAGCCAGCTGGCCTTTCTCGCGGTAGCAATCGATTACGTAGATGATGTCCTGCCCGCGATCCCATGCGATCTCGGAGCCGGCGCCGTAGTGCTCGAATCCGAAGTCGCAGCCCTTGATCCGCACGAAGTGCGGCGGGACAGGAAACGCATCGACCACGATATTTTCATCGGCGATGGGGAGGATCGCGCCCTCACCCATCATCGGGATGCCCTTGGTGCGCGCATCCCGCTCGTGCTCGCGATAGGATGCTGCCAATCGGGCCTTGTCTTCCCGTGACAGATGCGGCGCATCTTCCCACGTCGCGCTTTTCAGATAGATGCCGTCTCCACCGGACTGGAAATGCTCTACCAGTTCAGTCACGCCAAGCAGAGGCGTAAACGTCACCAGAACGATTCCCCCGGAAGTCAGCGTTCTGGTTTGCGCTTCCGAGAAAATCTTGTAATCGTCCGGCTCCTCGTCCAGCCACACCACATGAGGAGCGGTGCCCTGCCATTTCTGCCAGCCCTGTTCGTAGGTTTTCAGAACGCAGGTTGATAGGTCTCCCGACTTGTGGCGTACCTTGAAACTGTCGATCACGTTCTTGACGCCGGCCTGCCGCGTGGTCGGCTTGCCGACGATCCTTGCTCTCGGCACCCATCCCGTTCCCAAACTCTCACCGAGATCACCGATGAGTTCGGCCTGCACGATGTCCTTTGAGGTTTCGTTGGTCGGCGAACCCGTCCATACCAGGGTCGGCTTGTCGAACCTCTTTCCCTGCCACCATGACGGATAGTCGCCGGTCAGATGGTATGAAACTTCCGCCGCAGCCGAGATGGTTTTCCCGACACGGTTTGCCGCCATCAGCATCCGCTCGGGATTGTCGATTCCCCTTTCGTGAAACTCCCGCTGCCATGGATACGGGCGATAGGAGACGATCTTGTTGACCTGAACCGATTTTAGAAACGCCGCTACCAGCTCCGGCAGCCTGGCTTGATCGTTCAACGCCAGTTCTCTTTGATCCAGATGTCGTCAAGCTCGTGAGGCTTTTCAGCGCCGTGAAAGTAAACGATTTTCGCGCCGTCCAATCCGTTCGCTTTGACGTGTCCCTTCCAGGAAACCACCTGACCCGGAAACAGATCGTCGATGAACCTGTGATCCTGTTTACGCAGCCAGATCATGTCGTTCTCGCCCTTGGGCCAGTTCCGGTAGATGTGCTGCTGCCCTTCCGGGATCAGGCAAACACCGTTGCAGGACTGTTTCTTGTCGTTCGGGTCTCTCGGCAACGCGAGCTTGTCGTGGGTCTGGCAGTAGTAGGCGAGATGATCGACGCTCCCAACCACCACGGTATCCAGCCCGC
>JAICXS010000037.1 GCA_025934615.1 Nitrospiraceae bacterium | reverse complement strand
TTATCCAAGAAAGCGAGCGTGTTGTCGAGGTCGGCCTGGGGTTCGACTCGATACGATGCGGCATGATAATAGACCACAGGGAGCGCGAGCGCGCGGACGAGTTCAATCTGTTTCTGCGAGATCAGGGTAAAGCGGCTTTTGGGAAAGGGATGCTTGTACCAGGGGCACTCGAGCCAGATTTCCATCCCAATCGCGAGACGGTCCAGGGAAATCGGCTCGTATCCTTCGTCTTGAGGAGCTTTTCGGAGTTTCCAACCCACTGTGTTTTGATGGCACGTGTGCTTAGCTCTACATCGGGTCGGCGCCTCAAAAACTGTAGCCTCTACAGTCGGACCACGACTTTGTTGTATCCTGCCTGCGGTCTCGGCACAAGCAGAGGCCCCTATTCATAAGGCTCTTCGGCCTCCAATCGAATATCGCGATCCCGCCCTCCCAATTCTTCTCGTAAGATTTGCGCACATGCGGTGATGGGGATCGCGATGAGCAACCCGAGTACGCCACCGATTGCCCCGCCTATGAGCACCGCCAGTAAGACCGTGAGCGCGCCCATTTCCATCGTGCGACTTTGGATCCACGGTGTGAGGACCCATCCTTCTAAAAAGGCGACGAGTATAAAAACGAGGCTGGGCCATACGATCACGTCGAACCAGTTCGGCACGCCGGCAGACGAGACGACGTCCAGGTATTTGACGAACAGGGCGATCGGCCATCCGACGAGCGATAGGTACGGCACAATCGTCAGGACTCCGGTGATGAGGCCGAGCAGCAAGGAATACGGAACGTCGGTCCAAGTCCATCCGCTTGCAAATCCGACGGCGGTGATCGCCGCAATCAACAAGCGGCCGCGAATAAATCCGCTCACGGCCTCATTCATTCGATGAAGGATGCGGCGGGTCCTCATGCCGTGCCCTCCGGGAATCACCGAGCGAACTGTGCCGCGGATCCGATCAAAGTGCCAGACGAACAAAAAGAAAAAAATCGGCACTAAGAGCGTCGACAGCAGCACTTCCAAGGTGGTCGCCACAATCATACCCAAGAGGCCGACCGCTTGACTGGTGCCGGTAAGGACAGGAGAGAGCGTTTCCGTCGGATTGTCTTTGATGCCTTGCGCAAACCCCATCAGATGATCGTTCAAAGATCCCACATGAAAGCCATATCGCGCCTCAAGCGTGGAGACGTATCCTGGAACCTTGGACGACAGCATGGTTACCTGCTCTGCCAACACAGGCCCCACCCAGGTGATGAGCAGTGCGGTTCCACCCACGAGTGCGAGGGTGAAGAGCAAGGCTGGGATCCAACGAGGAAGGCCGATCTTGTTCTTCACCGCCTCAACTACGGGTTCGACAAGATAGGCCAGAACAAACGCGATGAACACCGGCGCAAAGAATCGACGAAGATCGAAGACGAGCCATATCGTCAGGCCGATCAGGACGAAACCGACTAAGTCCCGAATCGGTTGAATCTGCCACAAACGGCGGTCCGCGATCTGAGAAGGCAACATCGGTTTGGATTTCATGACGTCCGGTGTCCGGTGTCATCGCGCGACGCGTTCCCGCTTTCAGTCGCTGGGTATGGACCGGACATCTTTGCGGACATATAGGTGTATTCCGCGCCGAAGAACAGGATGAGCGCGGAATAATAGACCCAGAGGAGAATGACCGCGAGCGAGGAGGCCGCTCCATAAGACGAAGCAATACCAGTCTTCCCCAAGTACAGCCCGATGCCCATTTTGCCGATCGTAAAAAGCATCGCGGTGACGAAGGCCCCTATCCAGACATCCCGCCAGGCAATGTGCGCGTCCGGCAAGATTTTAAACATCATTCCAAACAGTGCGGTAAAGATGATCAGGGACACGGCAGCGGACACCAGATGCATAAGCAATTCAGGTCCGGGAAGCAGCGCCGTAAAAAATCGGCCAAGCGCCGCGACTGCGGCACTCAGCGTGAGGGAGACGATCATGAGAAATCCTATTCCGATGACTAAGCAGAACGAGAATACGCGGCCTTTTAACAGACGCCAGAAACTTGTCGTTTCCGGGGGCGGGATTCGCCAGATCAGATTCAGCGCGTCTTGAAGTTCGACGAAGACGCCGGTCGATAAGACAACCATCGCAATGAGGCCAAAGCTTGTGACCGTTGTATCGGTATCCGACTCCCGCGCCTGCTGAATCATGCTTTCAATGGCCTGGGCGCTGTCGGCTCCTACTAAGCCTTTGATTTCGTCCATCAGGCGGCCTTCGACGACCGCTTGGCCGAAAATCATTCCGGCCATAGCGATGACGATGATGAGCATCGGCGCCAATGAAAAAAGCGTGTAGTAAGAAAGCGAGGCGCTCAGGCGCAGAGCATTATCGTTCCACCATTTAATGGCTGCCTGTTTTAGGATGCGCCATTGAGATGTCAGTGCGCGGTTCAATAGATCCTGCACTTGGAGACACTCCCCCGCGAAAAAGTCTTTGCTCAATGACCTGACCTCCATCTTCGTTCGGTTCATTATATCGCGTGACATACTGCACCATGCATGAAATCGCCGGCCAACATCGCACAGTCCCGGCCTTGGCCTGTCTGCGAACTACACAGAAAGATCGGTCATGGGACGGGAGAAGTTCGTCATGGAGGCACCGCATTCCCCTGGCTAAGGATGTGGAAGTGGGAGGAGAAGGGCACCGGTGGGTCGGAATACCTGATCTTGTAGGCCTAGAGGCCTAGTGTCGGTCCGAGCAATGTGCCCGGCACCTTGACTCCTCTAAGGCGGATAAGAGATAAGGGGCCGTGCATCGTGCGATGGTGCTCCCTGTCTCGATAGTAGAAACGGACAAGCGGGACCGTCGATGTCGAACGAACAGAGGCGGTAGGGTGGCCGGTTCTCAGCGGACCGGATCACAGTACAAGCCAACCGGGTTCTCTCGTCATGAGAGCGGTTGGCTTTTTGTTTTCCTGAGGCCCGATTCGGTGGTCGACCAAACTCCTAAGTTAGGACACATGACACTCAGCACCTTACTGGCGATCGGGACTCCGCTGCTGCCTCTTCTGGCCGCGATGATTGTCCTCGTGGGGGAACCCGGGACGCAGGAGCAACGGGCGAAATTCGGTATGCTGCCTTTTGTGACCGCGTTCGTGTGTTCCATCATGATGCTGGCGATGGTCGTGGCGGAAGGAACCATCAGCATCCGGTTCTATGATCCGTCGTCTATCGCAAATCTTGCCCTGCCGTTGGGATTTCGCGTCGACCGGCTCAGCGGGGTGATGGCAGTGTTGATCTCGACCGTCGGCACGATCATTTATCGCTACTCCGTGAATTACATGTATCAGGATCCCGGGTATCGTCGATTTCTCGCCGCCATTGGCGCCACCACTTTCATTCTCCTCTGCATGGTCTCGAGCGCGAACCTGGTCATGTTGTTCGTCTTTTGGCAAGTGTTAAGCTACATGCTGTATTTGCTCGCTCATAATTTAGACCACGCCGCCACGCGAGAGGGCGCGTTCAGGACCTTCACGCTGTTGCGGGTCGGCGATGTGGCGTTTCTGGCCGGAATCGTGCTCGCCCATTCACTCTACGGCACGGTCGAATTTGATGAATTATTCCGCAGGGCCGCGGAACGCCCGATCATGCTTTCGCCTGTCCCCGGCATCGACATCAGCGGTCCCACTGCGGTGACGCTCTTGATCTTCATCGGAGCCATGAGCAAGTCGGCGCAGTTTCCGCTGCACATCTGGCTACCACCAGCGCTCTACGCGCCGACTCCGGTGCATGCGCTGCTCCACGCGGGCATCATTAACGCGGGAGGCGTCCTGATGAACCGTCTCGCTCCATTATATGGATTGAGCCCGGCTACCTTGCATGTGGCGTTCGTGATCGGCACGCTGACCGCGGTTCTCGGTGCCTCAACGATGCTCACCCAGAATGACATCAAAAAGACGCTCGGCTTCTCCACGATCGGTCAAATGGGCTATATGATCATGGAATGCGGCTTGGGAGCCTTTGCGCTGGCGGTGTTTCATTTAATCGCGCATGGACTCTTCAAAGCGACGGTGTTCCTGAACTGCGGGAATGTCATTCATAAAGCCCGGCAGGAGCCGGCGTTTCCTCATACGGGCCAGGTCACTGAACAGGTCGAATTCTCAAGGCTCACGTGGGCGACCGGATTTTTTACGACGCTCTTGATGCCGCTGATCATCCTGCTCGCGGCCCATGGCGTGTTGCAGATTCCGATTCGCGATTCGCAAGGCGCGGTGATCTTTCTCTTCTTTATATGGGTGACCTCCTCCCAGGCGATTCTCACGCTGACCCGCTTGCGCGCGGTCGCGTCTTGGAAGGTATCGGCGGCGATGCTGCTGACGTTGCTGGTCGTGATTTTCACCTATCTCTTTGCCGCCGAACGATTCACCATGTTTCTCTACCCCGATCGAGAAGAGGTCGCGTCGTACTTCCAAGCTGCAGCCCTTCCCGGCCCGCTCTTCGATGGGCTGGTCGCGATGACGACACTGCTCACCATCCTCGGCTGGTTGTATCTCTATGCCCAGACACGAGGTCATAAAATCGTCATGCCTGCCTGGCTGAAAACGGTTCACGTCGGTCTGTACGTCCTATTCATGAACCGGCTCTATCTCGATACGCTCTATATGAAGGCAGGACGGGCTATGATGCGGTTAGCCTCTCGCCTCGACAGAACACTGTTTGGGAGGACGCTGTGACGGCCCAGATTGCTGCGCTCGTGGTCGCCGGCATTCCGATTTTGGGGGCTCTCATCGGCCTGCTTATGTGGAATAAACCGGAGTCGCTTAAGGCGTGGCTTCTGATCGTCGCGCTCGCGAGTCTCAGCGCCATTGTCTGGACTTCCGGTCATATGTTCTCGCCGCCTGGCAAACTGTTCTTCCTGTTTCTTCTTCCACTCATGGCGTTTGTGACATTGCTGGGACAGCCAGTCCACGCGGGGCAGGCTCACGCCTGGTTGCTGACATTAGTGCTGCTTGGGTTGGGATTAGGTGTCCTGGCGTCTGAAGCGCCCGTATCGCCGATCTTCTTTCTTTTTCTTCTGGCTGTTGTCGCTCTGATGCTCTTTCGCGATCGAAGTCAGTCAGCCGATGCGTGGTGGGGTATCGGGGCGCTAGGCTTTGGCATGATCGGCGTGGCAGTCGCCTTGGTCGCCTCTCCTCCTGTGTCTGTCGTCGCATTTGCGCTCGCTTGCGCCACTGCGCTGCCGCTTGCGCCGTTCCATAAAGGGTATGTCGCCGCGCTCACGCGATTGCCGGGAAACCTGCCGGCCTTTTTGGCGTTGCTTTTCCCGGTCATGGGATTTCATGGCCTCATCGCTGTGCTCCCTCAGTTTCCAGATGTCTTGTCGATTATGGTGAAGTGGTTGGCTTTGGTCGGCATGCTCTACGCGTCCTTAAAAGCCCTGACGCAATTCCGCGCGGCATCGGTAATCGCCTATGGCGGTCTGGCGTTCCTGTCCATGCTGTGGTGGTATCTGTCGACGGCGGGCTCGTCGGCGCCTCAAATTGTGGTGTATCTCAGCGCCGTCAGCTTAGCAGGGAGCGGATTGCTTCTGGCTTGGTTCATGCTGCGGGCTCGGTATGGCGAAATGGGTCTTCGTGCCTTGAGCGGGTTGGCTCAACCGATGCCGCGATTTGCCATCGCCGTCTCGCTGTTGGCGCTCGCCGCGTTGGGTTTGCCTCCCTTCGGCGTGTTTTCGGGTTTCATGGGGCTCTTGCTCGCGCCATCGTTTACGTGGACAAGCGGCCTGCTTGTGGTCATCCTCACCTGGCTCAGCGCTTCTTGGTATCTCTTCGAGCTGGTGCAAGGATTGTTGTTCGGCCGTCGACAAACCGAACGCAGGCATGAAGATTTGCGGGATCCCGAATTGACGTCTCTAGTTATCGTGCTGGTGCTGTTAGTGGCGTTGGGCGTGCTGCCCTCTCGTCTATTCGGCCTTGGGACCTCCGAGGGCGCCATTCAGCGAACGGCGGTGGTGGAGTTTTCTGCATGGACCAAATAAAGGTCGCTGGCAATCCTGAAACGCCCGATATCCGTCGCATGGAGCTGCGCGGCATCGTCCGACTCGCCGGCGAAGTGATTGCACGGTACTGGCCCATGCGCACCTTTGTGTACCACAATCCATTTCATAGTCTCGAGTACCTCCATTTTGAAGAGACAGTCCGGCGTGGCCGAAAATTTTTGGGCGGGCACGGGTATCTGCCGGGGGAGACCTATCGCGGATACGTGCACTCCGGCAGAATACGGCTCGACCATCTTGAGGAGGCGTTACGGCCGCTGGCCCGCGATGAGCACGTTACCGTGGGCCCATGCCGCATCGCGCACCGCGAGGTCCTTCGAGCGTGCCTCACTCATGGACTGTGTAGAATGGCAGGCGAGCCGCCCGACGTGCTCTTGAATGGCGGATCGGCTGACGAACTGCCGACGGCCTTGGCGGACCATCTTGCGCCGACGTTGCGCGCCTCCACTGTCGAGGATCAGATCGCCGCGGTCGTTCGCGAAGACTGCGCGGCGTTAGGACGCCACCTGACGCTGTCGGACTGGTGCGATCGCACACTCGGCACTAACATCGTCACCGTCGTAAACGCCGAACTGGTCAAATGGTGTGAAGCGTTCCTCGACGAAGGCCAGGCCACCTGGTCGATGCCGGGCCGAGAGCGCGGGTTCTACGCGGCCTGGAAATTCCTTGCTGCCCAAGAGTGGTCGCCCTGCGGTATCCAGGACAGCCGACGTAAGATCGCTCAATTACCTGATCAACCGGAAGATGTCGTGCTGGAGAGTCTGGCGATGCTCGGCATTGCCGACGAACTCCGGCAGGACTACTTATCGCTTCAATTGACGGCGCTCCCCGGCTGGGCCGGATTGATTAAATGGCGCGGAGACCAGCAAGACTATGCGTGGCAACGGGCCTATCCCATCAGTTTGGTGAAGTTCCTCGCCGTCCGTCTCTGGTATGTACGCGAGCTGGTCCGGCAAGCGTGCCGTGACATCCTCGATATCGAGGGCAACTTCCTCGCCATCTCGGCCTACATGCAAAATCATCCGCACGCCTACTTCTTGCGAAAGGAACACGTGACCGGACACCTGCCGGCCGCCTATGCCGAGCAGGTAGAGCAACTCTCGATGGAACGACAGAACGGGAACGGCTGGAAGGCACTCGCGGATCGCTTGCAACTAGACACAGGACCGCAGCGCGATCGGTCCCTGCGACTCGCGTCGGCCCGCCGTCTCGTGATGCTGGCACAGGCGTTGGACATCGTGCCGACCGTCTTACTGGACGGCGATCCGGAGGATCTTGCCACGCTGGTCGCATGGATGGATGAGTTCCCAGAATCGGATCATGGTCCGATTTGGTTGAAAGCATTTGAGGCCGGATACCATGAGCAATTATTTGGCATGCTGATGCGGGCGGCATCGACGACCACGAGTTTACGCAGCGAGCATTCGGCTCTGGTGCGACCGCAGTCGCAATCGGTCTTCTGCATCGACGCGCGGTCGGAGCCGTTTCGGCGTCACCTGGAAGCGACGGGCGACAATGCGACGTACGGGTTCGCCGGCTTTTTCGCCGTCTTTATTCGGTATCGCGCGTGGGGCAAGGAGCATGATACGGAACAATTTCCCGTGATCATGCGGGCTCACAACGAGGTGCGTGAAATTCCTCGCAGTTATCTCGATCACATGCTGTCCAAGCATGAATCGAGAGCCAAGCTGCTCCATGCGGGACATACGCTGCTTCACGACTTGAAAGAGAATGTCGTGACGCCGTATGTCATGGTGGAATCCCTCGGATGGTTCTATGGCCTTCCCATCGTCGGCAAAACCGCATGGCCGGGTCTCTACCGGCGGCTCACGGCCTGGGTCCGGCGACTTCTCGTGCCGTCGATCGCCACGAGCCTTACTGTCGATAAATTGTCACCGACCGATCTGCAAGAAATGTTGATATCGGAGCAGCGCGCGGTGATTCGCAAGGCGTTACGCGACCAGCTCAACATCCGCGGCTCGCGGATCGTTCCTGAATTTGTCGAGGCGTTGCGCCTTCACGCCTTGAACGGAGGGGGCATCGACTCCTCTCTGATCCGCGCCGCTGAGGGACTGTCGCTGTCCAAAGATCGCGTTGCAGCATTTGTGGAAACCCTGCGGCGACAATACCGAATCAATCAGCGATCGGCATCGTCGCAAAAGGAACGGATCACGCGCACGGGGTTCACGATTGAGGAGCAGGTTGTCACGGTGGAGACGGCGCTTCGCATGATGGGGCTGACGAGGAACTTCGCGCGCATCGTGCTTTTCTGCGGGCATGGCAGCACCTCCGAAAACAATCCGTTTGAATCGGCGTTGGATTGCGGCGCCTGCGGAGGGAATGAGGGGAAACCCAATGCCCGTGTCCTTGCCATGATGGCGAACAATCCCAAGGTGCGAGAACGGTTGACGAAGAATGGCATCGACATTCCTTCCGACACCCATTTTCTCGCCGGCCAAGTCGATACGACTACGGATGAGGTTCAGCTCTTCGATCTTGAAGACGTGCCGCCGACCCATCGGAAGGATGTCGCTCGACTGCTGGAGAATCTTCGAGAGGCGGCTCAACTCACGAGTCAAGAACGTTGTACGCGGCTTCCTGATATGAATGAGGCATTGACGCCCGCGCAAGCGCAGGCGTCAGTGTGGGAGCGAAGCACGGACTGGAGCCAAGTGCGGCCCGAGTGGGGGCTAGCCGGCAATACCTCATTTATCGTCGGTCGGCGCGAGCTGACCAAAGGCTTGAATTTAGCGGGGCGCGTCTTCCTGCATTCCTATGATTATCGGGAAGACCCGACCGGCCGGCTGCTTGAGGTCCTCCTGACAGGGCCGCAAGTCGTGGCCCAATGGATCAGCATGCAGTATTATTTTTCCACCGTCGATAATGAAGTCTACGGTGGCGGCAGTAAGATTTATCATAATGTCGTTGGGCGCATCGGCGTGATGTCGGGGCCCTGGAGCGATCTACGACTAGGATTGGCCCGGCAGACGGTCACGAACGGGGAGGCGCCGTATCACGAACCCATGCGGCTGTTGACGGTGATCGAAGCACCGCGCTCGAGCATCGGAAAGCTGATCGAGCGGCACGAACTCTTGCAGCATTTCTATAACAACGAGTGGGTGCATCTGGTCGCCTTGGACCCGGAAGACGGCGTCTTGTACCGGTATCGGCCCACTGGAGTGTGGGACCGGGCTGGCGGTATATCTACAGGCGGAACAGTTAAAATGGATTGAAAGGAATAGTCGAATGAGCATGCTGACTTTACATCCGATGAAGGAAATTCGCGTGATTGTCGCAGGAGAACATCGGGCCTTTGTCACGGAATTGTTCGACAAGATGAATGCGACCGGGTACACAATCATCGGCAACGTCTCCGGCAAGGGCCATCATGGATTTCGGGAAGCGCACTTTATGTTCAGCGAGCAGGAAAGCCTGGTGATAATCATGACCGTGGTACCCGAGCAGAAAGTCGAGCCCATCCTCGCCGGCCTGCGGCCGCTTTTCGACCGGCACTCCGGGGTTATGTTTGTGACCGATGTAGCGGTCAGCCGGAGCGAGTATTTTGGCACGCCGGCAGACCGTTCCTGATCATGCCGATGCCGCTCGTGTTGCTCGTCAAACCAATGTACATTGTGACTGAGGGTCGAGTTGGCAGTGTCGCAGTCAGACTCCGATGATCAGGACAACAGAGCCCACCACGCACTACGTCGGCCTTACAAGGCGAGAGACCATATTCTATTTAATCGAAACCGTAATGACGTGGAGCGGGTCGAGAAGAACATCGAAGAAAGACTAGCGGTTGGCGTTGAGCTGTTCGATCTCACGCCGTAACTGTTCTACCTCCTTCTCAAGGCCGATTAATTTCAATTCACGGTCCACGACGACGTCGTGGAATTGCTCCAACTCAGCAAGCCGTTCCTGAAGGGTTTCGTTGGCCGCATGGAGTTCGGCAGTCCGTTCCAAGACGCGCTTCTCTAATTCCTTCTTGGCTTCTCTGAGCGTCTCTTCCGCTTGCCGGCGTTCCGTTAAGTCTCGCGTGACCTTGGCATAACCCCGAAGAGAGCCCTTCTCATCAACGAGTGCCGTGATGACTACA
>JAICXS010000307.1 GCA_025934615.1 Nitrospiraceae bacterium | reverse complement strand
CCATCGATTCCAGACTTGTCGCCGGCCATGCTTAGATTTTGGCAGGGAAAGCCGGCGGTGACGACCTCTGTTCCTGGCGGAAGTTCTCGTACGTCGGCGACATCTTTGTGGAGAGCGCAATCGGGAAAACGCTTACTCAGAACCGCGTTCGCCGCCTGATCGATTTCGGCAAGAAGGACAGTCGAAAATCCCGCCTGCGAAAACGCCAGCTCGAATCCCCCAATCCCCGCAAAAAGGCCCGCAACCCGCATTTTGTTAACCTGAAAGGAGGCATCCCGCCCCCATGATTCGCCGTTGGTGCTGCCTTGGATGCTACCCATATTGGACGCCGAGTAACAATGTTTCGTTCGAGTCATCTACAGGAGGCTGCATTCCCGGTGGCCATGACCCAACGCGACGCGGTGAATGCTCTGCACGCGCAGTGCGGAATTTATACCAAATCCGCGGTGGTCAACACGATGCTCGATGCGATCGGATGGCACGATCGGGCCGATTTGACCCAGTATCGGCTGCTCGAGCCGGCAGCCGGCGACGGCGTGTTCGTCGTCGAAGCCGCAAGGCGCCTCGTGGCCGCCTGTCGCCGACACGGAATTTCTCCAAACGCAGCAGTGCTTCGCGATTGTATTCGAGCCTTTGAACTCCATCCCCGCGAAACGCGCAAGGCGCGCGCCAACGTGCTAAAAGCGCTAAGAGACGCAGGTGTCCACCCAAGCACCTGCAAGACTTTGGTGTGCGCCTGGATTTTGCGCGCTGACTTTCTTCTGAGCCGCCCCGCAGAACTGCCCTTTACCCATGCCGTAGGCAACCCGCCTTATGTTCGATGGGCTAAGATTCCTGCAAGGCTCAGAACTCAGTATGCCCGAAGTTTGCCGCGAGCCATGATCGGCGGCGACCTTTTCGTCCCCTTCTTGGATCGAGCGCTGGACCAACTGTGTCTGGATGGCCGATGTGCATTTCTTTGCTCTGATCGTTGGCGCTTCATGAGATTCGCAGAGCATTTTCGAGCGAAGTGGCTGCCTCAACTTAACATATCACCGCAGGGGGCGGTGACGGTCGAGGAAGCATATGTGCGAGATGTTGACGCCTACCCATCCATCTTGGTTGCTCAACGAAAGCATTCGGCTGTTGCGTGTCTGCCCGCCATAAGGTCGGGCAAGACACTCAAGGATTACGGCTTTGAAGTCAAAGTGGGTCCGGCGCTCGGGCACACATCCGCATATGTCATCGATCCTGAGGAGGATGAGGTCGAGGAAGAGGTTTTGCGCCCGTGGATCGATGCATCGGAAATTTCCGACGGCGAAATCTCTTGGTCCGGACGGCGGGTGATTGCGACTTACGGCGACGACGGAGCACTGATTGACCTTCAGGCATTTCCCTTGGTGCGGAGGCGATTGGAACGCTTCCGGCCTGTACTACGGAAACGTTCGATCGTGCGAAATGGTGCTTCTTGGTACCGCACCATCGACAGAGTTTGTTCGAGAGATTGGGAGCGCCCCAAATTACTTGTCCCCGAGATTGCCAAAGTGCCGCGGCTGGCGCTTGATGTTTCGTGCACGATACCATCGCACGGGGTCTATGCGATCTTCGCTCCAAACGATAACATCGGTCCCCTCTACGAGCGGCTGTCCAACGGGGGACTGGCAAGAGCTCTTGAGGGGATCGCTCCGAAAATCAAGGGGGGATATTCGCGGTGTTATAAGCGCTTTCTTGAGCAAATCGCCTTGTAACGCGACATCTTCCCGGTCACGCTGAGCGGTCAGCTTGGGACTCTCCAGGTCGAGAAGAATAATTGGCAACATTCACTGTCGATACGAAGCTTTTTCAGGAACTCGGCGAGCTTTTGGTCGGACGAGATTCGACCGCGTTGGTTGAACTGATCAAGAACGCCTATGATGCTGACGCGAGCAAAGTAGAAATAATTGGCAGAAATCTCTCTGACCCCGGAAAGGGCGAAATCATCATCGCCGA
Source organism: Nitrospiraceae bacterium (assembly GCA_025934615.1). Lineage (GTDB taxonomy): Bacteria > Nitrospirota > Nitrospiria > Nitrospirales > Nitrospiraceae > JAICXS01. The sequence goes on along the minus strand of JAICXS010000307.1, from coordinate 1,963 downwards.
CGACGGCATCGGAATGGATGCCGACGACTTCGAGCGCGGCTTCCTTCGAATTGCGGGCCGCACGAAGGTAGATAGTGATCGGCGTTCACCATGGTTCAAAAGAAGGTATACGGGCGAGAAAGGAATCGGTCGCCTTGCGGCTCACAAGCTGGCCAAGCGATTAGCCGTCGTGTCCCGAAAATGGAATGGAAAGAAAAGAGACGATGTTGACGGCTTTTCTGCAGCGGCTGGAGTAAAAGCGACCATAGATTGGGAACAGGTGGAACGTCTCGAAACGCTGTCGGACGTGGCGAAATCCCGTGCCGTGCAGGTTGAAGCATTGCCAAGAGCAGAGATCAAAAATCGGAGTTCGGGAACACGACTGAATCTGACCAAGCTTCGCCAAGCGTGGACAAGACAGTCGCTAAATTCCTTTTTTGATGAGGTAGCTACACTCACCCCGCCAGCCCTGATCGTCTCGCGTTTGCCTGAGGGATTGGTGCGAGAGCGCACTATTCTCCCAGATCTGCAAGTCCGAGACGCGCGTCGGGAAGCCGGATTCGAAATCTCGTTCGCCGGCGAGCTGTCGCTGCAAGAGCTTGAGCTCGCGGCAACTCCTGAAAGCGCTCACTGGCTGATCGAAGTGAACTGCGATGCAGATAGCAGGGTTCTTTCGATCTTGGTTGCTCCCACGAAGGCAGGTCTTGCCGAGACGCCGAATGCCGAAGCCTTTCGGCTGAAACGGAAGCTCGGAGCAAACGATTCAATCGTCGGCTTCCAAGCTCGAATTTTTCAGCGACAGTACATTGCATGGCCCAAGGCGTTGCTCGGGGTCCGAGTGTACTATGAAGGCTTTCGTGTCCTTCCGTACGGAGATGTATCGTCATATGATGATTGGCTTGAGTTGGAAAAGGACTACCGTTCCCGTGGGAAGGGAGAATTGGGCCGTCTGAGAAGCTATTCCAATTGGGATATCCCCGAGGGCAGCGAGCGGGAGGGCCTGGTAATTCAAGGTAATCGGCAATTTTGTGGCGCAGTGTTTCTCACTCGGGATCACGCAAGTGAACTCAAAATTCTTGTAAACCGCGAGGGCTTCCTGCCGAGCCCTCATTTCTCCTTCGTAAGGGAAATGGTTCGATTGGCGATTGACCTCCAAATTCGCCAAAACTCGGCCGCGCGCGAAGTCGTCCAAGAGGCTCGAAGCTTGGATAGGCAGCGCCAACGGCGAGCGGCCGCTAGTGCTGACGTATCCGAGGCGCCGTCGGCATTCCTGGTTACGTCCTTTCAGAATGATGCATTATCCTCGCTCAAGGAAGCCCGCGCGGCCATTGCGAGAGGGGACGTTAGCGATGCACGCTCGAAACTGGCTAATGTTGAAAAGAACTTGGAATCGGCAAGGGAGTTGTCCGGCGAAAACGCCTCTGAGATAACGATGTATCGCGTGCTGGCGTCGATGGGGCTTGAGCAAGCCGCCTTCATCCACGAGGTGAATGCAATTTCGGTACTTGCACAAGGGGTTGTGCAAGGTCTTGAGGAAATCGCCAAAACAACGAAGGATGAGAAGCTTAGTCGACGCCTTAGTGCAATTGCGGCTGACGCGAGAGGCATGCGAGAACGGCTGCGACGTAACGCAATCTATCTGACGGACATGACTGGCATAGAGGGCCGGCGGCGCAGATCTCGGCAAGATCTCCTTGAGCGACTCACGAAAGTCGTCGACTTTTACTCACCTGCCATAGAGCGTAGATCGATTGAGATTGACGTCGACGTACCAAAGCATCTGCGGACACCTCCCATGTTCCCCGCAGAAGTATCCGCGATTTTCACCAATCTGCTCAGCAACGCCGTGAAATTCTCTGGCAAAGGGGGACGAATACGGGCATCCGCCACGGTTGACGATGGCGAAATGATCATAAGGTTCGAAAATACGGGAGAAGCCGTGGACTTGCGCGCGGCCAAAAGATGGTTCGAGCCTATCCGTTCT
>JAICXS010000290.1 GCA_025934615.1 Nitrospiraceae bacterium | reverse complement strand
CGCGGGATTCAACGAGTGGGCAGAAGAACGCTACCGATGGGTAGTGGACGCATTGAAAGCCGCGATCGTCCGCAGTTCAACGGAATCGGTCGAGACCGATTTGGCGCTTCCCGCCAACGCAACTCTCTAGAATTCGTCGTGTGATTGCCCACAGGAACATCCTGGTGTTCCTGTGGGGCGACTCATACTGACGGCAGGTCCACCCGCCTCGTCTGGATCGTAGTTCAAATTCGGCGACAACCACCGCTCAACCACGCGAAGGTCCATTCGCTTTCGGCGATGATAGTCCAGCACTTGATCGCGACCGATTTTCCCAACGGCAAAATATCTGGACTCCGGATGGGCGAAATAGAGACCGCTGACCGAACTCGCAGGCAGCATGGCATAGGTCTCCGTCAAAGAAATCCCGGTATGTTTTTCAACATCCAGCAAATCGAACAGCAGTCGCTTTTCGGTATGGTCGGGGCAGGCCGGATAGCCCGGCGCGGGACGAATCCCACGATAGCGTTCCCGGATCAAATCTTCGCTGCTGAGCTGCTCGTCCTTGCCATAGCTCCACTCATCGCGCGCTCGTTTGTGTAACCACTCCGCAAAGGCTTCCGCGAGACGATCGGCAAGCGCTTTGACCATGATCGAATTGTAGTCGTCATGGTCCTTTTCGAATTGGCCGCAGAGCGATTCAACACCGATGCCCGCCGTTACTGCAAACGCACCGAGATAATCTTTCAGACCCGTCGACTTGGGCGCGACGTAATCCGCCAGCGCCACATTATATTGTCCATCCGGTTTCTCTCCCTGTTGGCGTAGGGTATGGAAGGTCGTCAGTACCTGAGCGCGCGATTCCTCTTCATACAACTCGATATCATCGCCCACACTGTTGGCCGGGTAGAATCCGTACACGCCACGAGCAGTCAAAAGGAGCTTGTCTACAATATCTTTCAGCAGACGCTGGGCATCGTCGAACAACTCCTTCGCCTTGGGACCGACAGTGGGATCATTAAAAATCATCGGGTACCGGCCGCGTAACTCCCAGGTATGGAAGAAGGGCGTCCAATCGATGAACGGCACGAGGCGCTCAAGCGGAACCGAGTCCAAGACGCGGAGTCCTGTGAAGGCAGGCGTTGGAATTTCTTCGGCGCGCCAGCTAATCGGAGTCCGCTTCGCCCGCGCCTGCTCCAACGACAACAGGGATTTCGGTCCACGATCCGCATGCGCTTTCCGCGCCTGTTCTTGCTCCGAATTCGTTTTTTCGACAAACGCCGTTTTCTGTTCCGGATTGATCAAGCTGCCCACCACTCCGACTGCCCGGGAGGCATCCAAGACGTGCACCACGCCATGGCGATAGGCCGGCGCAATCTTCACTGCCGTGTGCGCTTTGCTGGTCGTCGCGCCACCGATCAAGAGCGGCACTTGCATCCCTTCACGTGTCATTTCCTTCGCGACATGGACCATTTCATCGAGCGACGGCGTGATCAGTCCGCTCAGGCCGATAATGTCCACCTTCTCGTCGCACGCGACGCTTAAAATCTTGTCGCACGGCACCATGACCCCGAGATCGATCACCTGGTAGTTATTGCACCCGAGCACAACACCCACGATATTCTTGCCGATGTCGTGGACATCGCCCTTCACCGTCGCCAAGAGGATTTTCCCCTGTGCTTGATGGTTGCCCGAGGCCAGCTTCTCCGCCTCCATGAACGGCAACAGATAGGCCACTCCTTTTTTCATGACGCGCGCGCTCTTGACGACCTGAGGCAAGAACATTTTGCCCGCGCCGAAGAGATCCCCCACGATTTCCATTCCGGCCATTAACGGCCCTTCGATCACCTCAAGCGGCTTCGGGTATTTCTGACGCGCCTCTTCGACATCCGCCTCGATAAAATCGACAATGCCCTTGACCAGCGCGTGAGAAAGCCGCTCCTCCACGGTGCCCGCTCGCCAGGCATCCTGCTCTTCTACCGTCTTTTCCTTTTGTTTGACGGAATCGGCGAAGGTCACCAGCCGCTCGGTGGCGTCGGGACGCCGATTTAGGAGCACATCTTCGACTAGTTCCAGCAAGTCTTTGGGAATTTCTTCGTACACCGCCAGTTGCCCGGCATTGACAATCCCCATATCCAATCCGGCCTTGATCGCATGATAGAGAAACGCCGAATGCATCGCCTCGCGTACGACGTTGTTCCCGCGGAAGGAGAATGAAATATTGCTCACACCGCCGCTGACCTTGCACAGCGGCAGGTTGGCCTTGATCCATCGCGTCGCTTCGATAAAGTTCACGGCATAGTTGTTGTGCTCCTCGATGCCGGTCGCCACGGTCAGAATATTCGGATCGAAAATAATGTCCTGTGCGGAGCAGCCGACGTCATCCGTCAAGATGCGATACGCCCGTTGGCAAATTTCGATCTTGCGCTCCAGCGTATCCGCTTGCCCTCGTTCATCGAAGGCCATAACCACCATGGCGGCGCCATATCGCCGCACTAACCGGGCGTGATGCCGAAAGGCCTCTTCGCCTTCCTTCAAGCTGATCGAATTGACGATGGGCTTCCCTTGTACGCATTTCAGCCCGGCCTCGATCACCGACCATTTGGAGCTGTCGATCATGACCGGTACCCGGGCGATATCGGGCTCCGAAGCGATCAGATTCAGAAAAGTCACCATCGCATGCTCGGAATCCAACAGGCCTTCATCCATATTGATATCGATGACCTGCGCCCCGCCCTCCACTTGCTGCCGCGCGACCGTGAGCGCGCCTTCATAATCGCCGCTCAGGATCAGCTTCGCAAATTTTGGCGACCCCGTGACATTCGTGCGTTCGCCGATATTGAGAAAATTCGTGTCCGGCCTGATGGTCAAAGGTTCCAGGCCGCTCAATCGGGTATAGGGTTTCGGGTGAGCCGGCTGCCTCGGCCTGAAATCGCGCACCGCGTCGGCAATAGCCTTAATATAGGCCGGTGTCGTGCCACAGCAGCCACCGACAATATTGAGCCAGCCGTTCTCGGCAAACTCGCGCAGGTCGCCCGCCATCATCTCGGGCGTTTCATCGAACCCCCCAAAGGCATTGGGCAAACCGGCATTGGGATAACAACTCAGATAGACAGGCGCGATCGTCGACAGCTCTTCGATGTGCGGACGCATTTCCCTGGCGCCGAGGGCACAATTGATGCCGACGCTGAGCAGCGGCATGTGTGAGATGGAATTCCAATAGGCTTCGACTGTCTGCCCTGACAACGTCCGGTTATTCCCGCGCTGTGTAATGGTGAACGAGACCATGACGGGCACACGGCGGCCGATCTGCTCGAAGTATCGGTCGATCGCAAAGAGTGCGGCTTTTGAATTGAGAGAATCGAATACCGTCTCGACCAGCAGCACATCGACGCCTCCATCCAGGAGCCCGCGTGCCTGCTCCGTATACGCCTCGACGAGCTGGTCATACGTTACCGCGCGGAATGCGGGGTTATTGACGTCCGGAGACAGCGACGCCGTCCGATTGGTGGGTCCCATGGCGCCTGCCACGAAGCGAGGCCGCGTAGGATCTTTGGCCATGGCACGGTCCGCGGCACGTCGAGCAACGGTCGCTCCCGCCAAGTTGAGCTGATAGACGTGATCTTCCAATTTGTAGTCGGCCATCGAGATCGAGGTGGAGTTAAACGTATTCGTTTCGATCAGATCGGCCCCCGCATCTAAAAACTGTTCATGGATCTGCTGAATCAAATCCGGCTTGGTGATGCACAGCAAATCATTGCATCCCTTCAGATCATGCGCATGGCCGGCAAACTCCCGTCCGCGGTAGCCCGTCTCATCCAGTTGATAGCCCTGAATCATCGTGCCCATTGCGCCGTCGATGATGACGAGTCGCTCGCACAGAAGCTGCTCAAATTGTGCGCTATTACTCTTCATATATACTGCTCTCTATACGGTCCCTCTGCTGCGAATGGAATCCTGTCACTATACTTGGAGAAGAGCCGGCCAGGCAAGGCGATCGCGCGCGCCGGGATTCTTGACAAGGTGCGAACCCGCCGATACGATGGAGCATTGTCAGGAGCCGACCCATTGACACTTCGCGTCTCTCTTCTTCTTGTCCTG
>JAICXS010000035.1 GCA_025934615.1 Nitrospiraceae bacterium | reverse complement strand
TCTGCGACACAGGGCACGCCGTCGCTTCTTGCGACGGGGATTGAAGGGGTTCAGGCTCTCGCAATATGTGATGCTGCGCGGCGTTCGGCTGTGAGTGGGCGCCAGGAACTCGTGGAATATTCATGAACAAGGACACGGGCGTGCTAGCCGTCATCCCCGCTCGAGGGGGCTCCAAAGGATTGCCGGGCAAAAATACACTTCTCTTTGCGGGACTTCCCTTGATTGCGCACTCCATTATGTTTGCGCGTCAGTGCCAGGAAATTGAGCGAGTATTGGTGACCACGGATTCAGAGGAAATTGCGGGAGTGGCTAAAGCATTTGGAGGAGATGCCCCGTTTCTTCGCCCACAAGAATTGGCCCAACACGATACGCCGATGTGGCCGGTGTTACGTCATGCGCTGGCGACGGCCGAAGAGCTGGATGGAAAACGGTATCAATGGTTGTTGCTGCTGGATCCAACATCTCCCGCCCGTGAACGCAATGATCTGACCGAAGCGTTCCAGCAATTGCAAGGAAGTCCGTCGGCCGACGGCATTATCAGTGTATCCAGACCACCGTTCAATCCCGTCTGGCATTGTGTAGTTCAGCGAGATGGCGTAATGGCCGATCTTTTTGAGGGAGGCGGCCACTACCATCGGCGGCAAGATGTCCCCGTCGTCTATCGCATCAATGGAGTGCTGTATTTATGGAGAACGGACTTCGTGAGGACGCAGCAGTCTGACTGGCGTGGCCAGGGAAGGCACTTGCTGTATGAGATTCCGGATGTGCGAGCGATTTCGATTGACGATTTGAACGGGTTTCGGCAGGCCGAATTGTTAGTGAAGGAAGGGCTAATTCGGTTTGCCTGGCTAGAGTCGAAGAACTCGAATTTATGCGGACGATAAGCGAGCTGACCGACCTCTCCGACCGAAAGGCCCTCATTACTGGAGGTGCGGGGCATATAGGTAGTGCCATAGCCGAGGCCTTAGTCGAACTCGGTGCGACGGTGGCTATTTTAGATCAAGACCTTGGGGCCCTCGAGAAACATGTTAACGCGCTGACTCAAGTACGCACTGGCTCGGCTCTTCCTGTTCTCTGTAATCTCATGGATGAAGCAGACACTCGCCAAGCTATCCGAAACGTGATTGGGGAATTCGGCCGTCTTGATATAGTGATTCACTGCGCGGCCTATGTGGGAACCACTTCAGCGCCTGGGTGGGCGGTTCCTTTCCATCGGCAATCCGTAGACAGCTGGGATACTGCGATGCGGATCAATCTCACGTCTGCGTTTGTCATTGCCCAAGAAGCTAAAGGTGCCTTAGCGGTATCAGGTAAAGGGAGCATGATTTTTATCTCATCGATATACGGCATGGTGGGCCCAGACATGAGTTTGTACGAATCAACTCTACTCGCTAATCCCGTCGGATATGGAGTCTCAAAAGGAGGACTGCTTCAGCTCATGCGCTACCTTGCGACCGTCTTTGCTCCATGCGTGAGAGTGAATGCCATCTCTCCTGGTGGAGTATGGCGCGAACAGCCGGCAGAGTTTCATAAGCGATATGTGGCCCGCACTCCCTTGGGGCGGATGGCGACAGAAGAGGATGTGAAAGGTGCAGCGATATTTCTAGCAAGCGACCTCTCTGCATATGTGACCGGTCACAATTTGGTCGTAGATGGTGGATGGACGGCATGGTGAAGCCCATTCAGATTGCTGGACGGCTTGTAGGGCCCAACCATCCATGTTTCATTATCGCCGAAGCCGGTGTGAACCATAATGGCGATCTGAAAATGGCTCGGCAACTTGTAGATGTGGCGGCAGCGGCTGGTGCAGATGCGGTAAAATTCCAGACGTTTAAGGCGGAACGACTGGTCACAACAGGTGCTCCGAAGGCTGACTACCAGGTCGTTACGACAGGCACGGACGAGTCCCAATTGGACATGCTTCGCCGATTAGAGCTTTCTGATGAAGATCAGAAGGGATTGTTCAAGTATTGTGAGGAGCAAGGTATCACATGCTTGTCCACCCCATTTGATGAAATCAGTGCTGACTTTCTTGACTCATTAGGCGTCCCGGCATTTAAAGTTCCATCGGGAGAGTTGACAAATCTTCCGCTATTGGCGCACATCGCTGCTAAAGGAATGCCCATGATCATTTCGACCGGCATGGCGACCCTCGATGAGGTCGAACTGGCTGTTGCTGTCACTCGAGAGAATGGAAATGATCAACTCGTTTTGCTGCATTGCGTGAGCTGTTACCCGGCGAAGGCGAGCGATGTCAACTTGCGAGCGATAGCGACAATGGAAAATGCGTTCAGTGTGCCGGTCGGCTATTCTGATCATACTGTTGGCATCGAGGTTTCACTGGCTGCTGCAGCGTTAGGTGCGTGCATAATCGAAAAACATGTGACAATGGATCGATTACTTCCCGGCCCTGATCATCACATGTCATTAGAGCCAACAGAATTTGATGCAATGGTGCGTGGAATACGGATCGTCGAGCAGGCATTGGGAACGGGGCGAAAAATGCCCACGGTCACCGAGGCTAACGTCGCATCCGTAGCCCGGAAAAGTCTCGTAGCCGCAGTCCCTATTGCTGCCGGCAGCATTCTCACGGACGACCTGATTAGGATAAAGCGCCCAGGAACAGGATTGCCTCCGTCGGCTAAAGGGAACATCATAGGCCGACGGGCACGAACCGATATTCCTGCTGGGGCTCTTCTTACGTTCGAGATGCTCACATGAGACGGATCGGGGTGGTGACAGGGAGCCGCGCAGATTATGGAATTTACTTGCCACTCTTGCAGGATATTGGTTCTGACCCCTCGCTTGAATTGATACTGTTCGTAACGGGGATGCATCTCTCCCCTGAATTGGGATCGACATGGAAACTCATCGAAGCCGATGGATTTCGCATCACGGAACGGGTTGAGACGATCGTGTCATCCGATACCCCACAGGGGATCGCGAAGTCGATGGGGCTTGGCACGATTGGCTTTGCTCAAGTCTTCAATAGGGAACGCCCAGACGTTCTTTTCGTGTTGGGGGATCGGTTTGAAATGCATGCCGCCGCTGTCGCCGCATTGCCGTTTAAAATTCCTCTTGCCCATATTCACGGCGGTGAGAGCACAGAAGGTGCCTTTGACGAATCCCTCCGTCATTCCATCACTAAATTGAGCCATTTGCATTTTGCGTCGACTAAAATGTATGCACATCGATTATGCCACATGGGAGAAGAGCCCTGGCGAATCACCATGAGCGGAGCCTTGAGCCTTGATAATCTTCGACGCATTACACTGATGACGCGTGAAGAGCTGGAGCGGCTGATCAATATCAACCTGCATAAGCCTCCGTTTCTTGTTACGTTTCATCCTGTGACGTTGCAATATGAGGAGGCTCAGTGGCATGTGCGACAGATGTTGAAGGCGCTGGAGGACTTTCGGTCGCCCATCATCTTTACCTTGCCCAATGCCGATACGTCTGGTCGCCTGATCCGAAAGGAACTTGAAGCCTTTGTTTCAAATCATCCCTCGGCCGTCCTCGTCAACAATCTTGGTACTCGCGCCTATTTTAGTTTGATGATGATTGCCGCCGTGATGATTGGGAATTCTTCCAGCGGGATTATTGAGGCCATGTCGTGTTCGCTGCCTGTCGTGAACATCGGAGACCGACAAGCCGGCCGCCTCAAACCGTCAAACGTCATTGATGTCGGGTACTCGCAAGAAGAAATCGTGTCAGGGATTCGACAGGCCGTGGCACCAGACGCCCGCGAAAAACTAAAGGGGCAAGTGAACCCGTATGGCGATGGGCATGCCGCCTCGGTCATCCTAAAGAAAATGAAGGAAGTACCCCTTGATGCCAGACTGTTGCAAAAGCGCTTTCACAGCGAGGAGCATGTTTTGTCGCAGGTCGAGGCATGAATCTATGACGGGGATACTCCCCCGCTGCGTCATCCTGGGCGGGGGCGGTCATGCAGCGGCGGTGATTGACGCTTTACAAGGCGGTGAACAGGCCGTGCCTCACGCTGTCCTGGACTACAATTCGTCGCTATGGGGTCAGACGGTTCTCGGCGTTTCCATCGTGGGCGGAGATGACTGTCTAATGAGTCTGAAGGAGAATGGTGTGACGATGTTTGTCATAGGGTTGGGTGGTACAGCGGATAACGAGCCTCGTCGACGTCTTTTTGAATCGGCTCTCGCACAGGGATTGACGCCCTTGACCGTCGTACATCGATCTGCCGTCTGTTCGTCGTCCGCAAAAATCGGGAAGGGAACCGTGATATTAGCCGGTGCCATCGTGGGTCCAAGAGCCGTGCTCCGACAAAATGTTCTCATTAACACCGGCGCTATTGTGGAACATGATTGCGACATCGGCGATCATGTCCATATCGCTTCTGGTGCTGTTGTGGCCAGTACGGTTCATGTAGGGGTGGCCGCTCATATTGGTGCGGGCTCGACTATTCGTCAGTGTCTTACGATCGGGGCGGCCTCTGTGGTTGGGATGGGGGCTGTTGTAATAAAAGACGTTCAGCCGGGCGAGACGGTCGTCGGAGTTCCCGCTCGATCTATTACTGTGAGTAAACGCTAGTGGCCGTGCGAATCATAGCTGACTCGAAAGGCGCTTATGAGGCCGATACCGACAATGGCCGTGAGCGCACCGGCGTCGATCCTTTTGTATGGGCTGTGCGGGCCGCAGAGTTGGGGGCCGGCGAACTATTAGTCACCTCCATAGACCGTGAAGGGACCGGAAAAGGATTTGACGTGGATCTCACGAGCCGTATTGCCGATGCTGTCGCCATCCCAGTCATTGCATGTGGAGGAGCCGGCCAGGCAGAGTATGTCCTGCAAATCCTCGAGCAAGGGCATGCTGATGCTGTCTGTCTTGCGTCTGAGTTGCACTATGATGTGCTCAGGCGCTACGGCCTCGAGCATGAAGCAAGCAGTGAGGGAAATGTTGAGTCTTTGAAGAAAGCGCCTGGGTTTTCACGAGTTCAAAGCGGCTCCGTTCCCGAGCTGAAAGGATTTCTCGCCAAACAAGGAATTGCATGCCGGCACCATGAGGCGAAAACCATCCATGCGTGATCGCCGAACCGATGTAGTTGCCATTGTTGATTATGGACTGGGCAATTTGTTCAGCATCCAGCGGGCTTGTGAACACGTTGGGCTTCTTGGGAAGTCACACATTCTAAAGCGGTGCTATTGGACGCTGCGGCGGTGATCTTGCCTGGTGTCGGTGCATTCGGAGTAGCCGTAGATAATCTCACGAGACTTGATCTCGTCGAAGTCTTGAAAGATATTGCACAGTCCGGCATTCCATTGCTGGGCATCTGTTTGGGGATGCAATTGCTTATGAGAGAAAGCGCGGAGTTCGGCAACCATCGTGGGTTAGGCATCATTGAAGGCGATGTCGTACGAATTCCGGAAATGATGGCAGGACAGCGCCAGTTAAAGGTGCCGCAAGTGGGATGGAATCTGCGTGAGGCAGAGTTGATACGCTTGCTCGACCGCTATCGGCGGGACGACGGCTATTATGATTGCGTCGTACCGGGAAGCGGCGGTAAGGATAGTCCGTATGCCGCCCACGTGTTGAAATATAAGTACGGAATGCATCCGCTGACCGTCACGTGGCCACCGATTCTCTATACGGACATCGGTCTGAAGAACTTCAGGAACTGGATCGAAGTGGGAGGCTTTGACAACGTTACGTTCAAACCCAATGGCCGTGCACATCGACTTCTGACACGCCTCTCGATCGAAAATCTGCTTTATCCGTTTCAATCGTTTATCCTTGGCCAAAAGAATCTCGCCCCAAAAATCGCGCTGAAGTATGATATTCCGATGGTCTTCTACGGAGAAAATGAAGCGGAGTATGATAATCCGCTCCCAGATAACGAACAATCGCTTCGAGACAAATCTTACTACACCATGGAGTGTCGCGGACGTTTGCCTTGGCGGCGCGCCGATCAGTGAACTCATGCAAACGTATAAGCTGTCGTTAAACGACTTTGCTGCTTATCTACCCGCTGATTACAAGGAGCTTGAACGGGCGTAGATCGAAGTGCACTATCTCGGCTATTATCTGAAGCGGTCGCCACAGAAGTGCCATTACTACGCAGTTGAACACCCAGGATTCGAAGCGAATTCAGAACCACTGAAGGGACGTACAGCAAGTACAACAGTCTCGACGATAAGATCGATGGGTTTCACTACTACACCACCTTCATTAAGTTTAGGATTGGCCGCGCGACCTATGATGCGTCCCAGGAGATTAGGAATCGGCATCTGACCAGAGAAGAAAGTGTACGGCTTGTTCGCCGATTTGACGGTGAATTTCCGGAGAAATGCTTTCATGAGGTAATGGACTATATCGGGATGGCACCTGAACGATTCCTGGCATTGTGCGATGAGTTTCGCTCGCCGCACCTCTGGCGCAAAGAGAATGGAGAATGGAAGCTCCGGCATCAGGTTGTTTGATAGCAAAGCGAAGAGGACGTGGTGGATCGAGACCTTGAAAAATTTTGCATTCTACAAGGCAGCACGCTAGGCGAAGCCGCCAGATGCATGGATAAGAGCCGGATCGGCATTATTCTTATCGTGGACGATGAGCGTCGACTTGTCGGTACTGTTACCGATGGGGACCTGCGTCGCGCGATGCTCGGACGCATCGATTTAAACGAATCCGTTGAGGTGCTGCTCGTCAAGAAAAAGGGATCGTCTTACGCGCGTCCAGTGACCGCGTCCCTTCATGCTGACCCCGGTGTACATTTACGGCTTCTACAGGAACACCACCTCTTTCACTTGCCGTTGTTGGATGATGACCAGCGAGTAGTTGGCCTGATAACGCTTGATGAGTTCTTGCCACAAGTCGAGGCTCCGATGCAGGCAGTCATCATGGCGGGGGGGCGAGGGACGCGGCTGTACCCTTTGACCGAACACGTTCCGAAACCTATGTTGCCCGTGGGTGATCGCCCGCTCATGGAAATTATCATCGAGCAGTTGAAGGTAGCAGGCGTTAAGCAGGTACAAATCACCACCTGCCACAAAGCTGAAAAGATTGAGGAGCATTTCGGAGATGGCCGAAATTTTGGAGTTCAACTCAGTTATGTTCCTGAGGAAGAGCCGTTAGGCACGGCCGGGGGATTGGGATTGCTTGATCCCCCTAAGGAAACGACGCTCGTTATCAATGGTGATATTCTCACACAGCTCAACTTTCAGGCCATGTTGATGTTCCATCGGATGCACCGAGCCGTTCTCACGATGGCGGTGCGCCGGTACGATTTTCAGGTTCCGTTCGGCGTCATTGAATGTGAGGGTCCGTATGTTCAAGGGCTGAGCGAGAAACCATCGTTCAATTTCTTTGTCAATGCCGGTATCTACCTTCTTGAACCCGAGGTCTATGCATATATAAGCAAGGGACAGCGGTGCGATATGACTGATCTCATCCAGCGTTTGTTGGATGGGAAGAGACAAGTGGTCAGCTTTCCGATTCGCGAGTATTGGCTGGACATTGGTCAGCCTGGGGATTATGAGCTGGCTCAGCAACATGCAGAAGGTTGGAAGACGTCGCCATGAATTGGATCGGTAAGCGCGTGCTGGTTACAGGTGCGGGCGGGTTTATCGGAAGCCATTTGACCGAGCGGCTCGTTGAATTAGGGGCTCAGACTCGGGCTTTCGTGCATTACCATGCGGATGGATCGTGGGGCTGGCTCGATCGTTCCGTTTATAAAACGGAGGTGGAAGTCGTGGCCGGCGATGTGACTGACCGAGATAGTATTGCATCTGCCGTGCAGAAGTGTGACATCGTGTTTCATTTGGCCGCGTTAATCGCCATTCCATATTCATATCAATCTCCGCTCTCCTTCGTGCGGACGAATGTGGAAGGAACGTTTAATGTATTGCAAACGGTGAGGAGCTTTGAAGTGCCCCGCCTGGTCCACACCTCGACCAGCGAAGTATATGGGACTGCGAGGAGGGTGCCGATCGATGAACGTCATCCGTTGCAAGCCCAATCGCCCTATGCCGCGACGAAAATCGGAGCTGATAAATTAGCGGAATCATTTTTTTTGTCCTACGCGACCCCAGTAGTGACCGTTCGGCCGTTTAACACGTTTGGTCCGCGCCAATCTGCGCGTGCGGTCATCCCGACCATCATCACTCAGTACTTGGCCGGGACGACGGTTCAACTTGGCAATCTATCTCCGACGCGTGACCTAAATTATGTCGGCAATACCGTGGACGGTTTTATACACGCTGCGGCATGCGATCAGGCGATAGGACAGACGATTAATATCGGGTCCGGACGTGAGATTAGAATCGGCGATTTGGTTGAACTTATTGGCCGGCTGCTCGGAAAAGAGACAAACATTGTAACCGACTGCAACCGCATCCGTCCCGTTGGAAGTGAAGTGGAACGGCTGCTCGCAGATAACACTCTGGCAAGAACCAGTTTAAACTGGGAGCCACGCGTGTCGCTAGAGGAAGGGCTCAAGCTCACCATCGAGTGGTTTCGAGACCATGTCAATCAATACCGGCCGGGAACGTATGCCGTCTAATGAATCATGTCGTAGTTCCGTTGTTCCCTTATCGGTCCCTCACATTGCCGGCAATGAATGGACATACGTGAAGGAATGCCTCGATACCGGGTGGGTATCGTCGGTGGGGGCATTCGTGGAGCGGTTTGAACGGCATGTCGCCTCGTATGTTGGCGCAAAGTATGGTGTCGCCACGGCGAGTGGGACTGCAGCTCTTCATCTCGCCCTGCAAGTAGCCGGCGTCAGACCGAACGATGAAGTTCTGGTATCGACATTGACGTTTATCGCTCCTGCCAACGCCGTTCGCTATCTTGGCGCATGGCCGGTTTTTATTGACGCCGAAGCCGATTATTGGCAAATCGATCCATATAGGGTTCAGACTTTTTTAGAGAAGGAATGCGTGGCTCGACAAGGACATCTGTATAACCGTGCATCTGGCCGTCGGCTCGCTGCTATATTGCCTGTCGATGTGATTGGACATCCATGTGACATGGGTCCGATTCATGAAGTCGCACAGAAATATGGTCTTCCTGTCGTCGAAGATGCAACGGAAAGCTTGGGTGCTTGGTATAGGGGGCAAAAGGTTGGCCGTCTGAGCAGCATAGCGTGTTTCAGTTTCAACGGGAATAAGTTGGTCACGACTGGTGGGGGCGGCATGGTGGTGACCGATGATGAACGGTTCGCGCAGAAAGTTCGATATCTGAGCACGCAAGCAAAAGATGATCCCATTGAGTACATCCACCATGAGATTGGATACAACTATCGGCTGACGAACATTCAAGCGGCGGTCGGCTGCGCGCAGATGGAACACATTGACGAATTTGTGGCGGCTAAACGGGCGACCGCAGAACGCTACACGGCACGTCTGCGTGGAATACCCGGTATTACCCCCGCACGTGAAGCAGTGTGGGCGAAAAGCAGTTTCTGGATGTATACAGTGTTGCTCAATCCTGAGATTCTTTCAGTCAATCGTCATGACGTTCTGAAGCAATTGAAGGGGCGTGGCATAGAAAGCAGGCCACTTTGGCAACCTCTCCATCAATCTCGAGCGCACTCATCAAGCCATGCATATGGAGGACCTGTTGCTGAACGCATCCAGCGACAAGCGCTGAGCTTGCCTTGTTCTGTTGGGTTGTCGCAGAGTGATCAAGACCTGGTAACCGACGCATTGATAGACATATGTCAAAAAAAGTAATGGTTCATAATCGTGGTTCAGAGATACGAAATCCACAGAGCAAGCTTATTCCGGTTTCGGAAGCACCAGTTATCAATCTTGCGGTCGATGAAGAAGAAGCCATAGAACTGCGTCACCGTGCCAATTCGCTTGCCTGGATCGATCTCTCCCCTCGTTCACTGTGCGATTTGGAGTTGTTAGCGTCCGGAGCGCTGTCCCCGCTTGAGCGCTTTATGGGAAAAGCAGATTATGAGAATGTTCTAAAGCATATGACGCTCGCTAACGGGACGCTCTTTCCACTGCCGATTACCTTGCCGTTTTCCCGTGATCAGGAGGTTAGTCCCGGCCAGGAAGTTGCACTACGAACGCCACGCCACGATATTGTCGCGATCTTATCAGTAGAGGAGGTCTTCGATTGGCATTGGGCGTACGAAGCCGAGACAGTCTATGGGACTACGGATGCCAGACATCCGATGATTGCCGAAATGTGCTCCTTGGGAAATCGGTGTGCCAGTGGTCCCCTCCGTCTACTCAAGCTTCCGAAGCGGTACGACTTTGCTGAACTACGAAAAACGCC